>NZ_JAUBTK010000020.1:0-97069 GCF_036702455.1 Microcoleus sp. D2_18a_D3 | reverse complement strand
TTGTCTGATACCCGTTAGTAGACGTTCCCTCTTTATCAATGCACTATTTGGTTATTTTGTCAATGCGTAAGTCCTAAATTCAATCTTTGTGGAACAGGCATCTTGCCTGTTCTTTAAAATGGTGTCATATCTGAGTTTAATGCTTCTTGTCAAAAAACGCCGTTAGCGCATTCCATGCAGACTTAGCGGTTTCTGTCAAGCGAGTGTTGATCGACTCAATTTGCTTCACAATAACGTGCCAATTCTTTTCAGCTTCCGTCTGAATGTGGTCAACAGCTTGTTCGATGCGATCGCGTTCGATCAATTTATTTTGTTCCACCGCTTCTCGCGCTTGTCGCACTGCTTTCAAATAAGCTTCGCGACTGACTTCGCCGGCATCTTGCACCTGCGCTTGCGCCCGCGTTTTAATCGCATCTACCACCAGCCAATTTTTCTCAGTTTCTTTTTTAATCAGCTTGACTGCTTCTGTGAATCTCTCGTGGGCGAGATCCTTATTTTCTTCGATCGCCCCGGAGGCTTTATTCACAGCTTTTAAATAAGCTTCGCGGGTGAGTTCGCCCGCTGCTTGCACTTCGGCGGTGGCGCGTTTTTTAATTGCTTCAAACAGCGCCGCAGTTTCTGCGATCGCCTCATCAGTCGCGTCGGGCATCTCTTGTTTGACGAGCTCCGTCGTTTCGAGAGTTGCCTCTAAAATTGGTTCCTCGGTTACTTTTGGATCTGTCATATCAATCTTCTCCTGTGGTAGTAAACATTTTCCAAAAATCTCACAGTCCCTGGATGCAGACTTTGTAGGTGTAGCGCCTGAAGGAATTGTGGTCTTTTATACAGACTTTGTAGGTATAGCGCCAGAAGGAATTCTGGCATTTAATAAGAACTAGGCAATTCTTGTTCCAGCTTTATCAACTTTTGTATCCGCGCTTACCTAGTTGGAATGACCTCAGTTCTATTACATTATATCTACCAAAGTTGCTCTCGTGTGTAGGATACCGCCAGCTTGCAGGTACGGTTTAGCGCACTTTAATTTTTGATAAGTCTCTATACCTAAAAAAACACACACCAATAAACTTGGTTTCTCAACACAATAAAACGGGCAAATTTAAGAGTTTCAATTTTCCAACTGCAAATCTTCGCGCTCGTCGGTATATAACAAGTGGTGACGCCTTTGAGCGTGAAGTAAAGATTGAGGAAATTCGTACTGAGATAAGAGGATATCTTCGAGGGCAACTTTCATTTGATTGGCGCAGATATCTGGCGGCACTTTGCCCATTCCCGTACCCATGCCGGGAATAGCGATAGTTTCAATGATATGTTTGACTGGCGTTCCATCTGGGACTGAGCCAAATTTTACGAGAGTCAAAATAGCGCGGGTTGCTAGATAAACATTTACTGTTTCTCTTAAAACTGTGGGAACGCGCATAATTGGGGCCGCTATTAAATAGGGAATTTCTGCATGATCGGTGTCTACAATTTCTGCCATTCCTACTAAGAGTTCGCCGTGATGTCGAGCCTGAATTAGTTTTTGCAAGCGTTCAATAACCTGTCCTCCAAAATATTCCGAAATTTCTAACTCTAAGCCGTCGTCCATGAAACCAAAACTATTCCCCGGACTAACAAGAGCATCACATTTCACATCAAATATGGAACCGTGATGTATCTTGACATTTTCCATACTGCCGCAAGTGCTTTCCCACGCTCTAACTAAGCCATCGTCTAAGGTAGCCAGCACAATTTGCATAAATACTCTCTCTTAATTTTAATTGCGAACACCTAGAGCGATCGCCAATTTAATCCTACAATACTTTACATAAGTCGGCTGAATCTAAAATCAATCTCAATTTCAACTAGCAAATGTCCAAGAGCTGTATGCAGCAATACCCCCATCTCAGCCACCCGATCGCCATTAGTTTAGGTGCCGTTGCCGGCGCTTTGAGTCGCTATTATATCACATTGTGGTTTGCCGGCCGTTTTAACACCGCTTTTCCCTACGCAACTTTTTTGATTAACATCACCGGTTGCTTGGGGATGGGATTTTTTATCACCCTAGCATCGGAACGGGTGCTGATTATTCCTCTGGAGGTACGGTTAATGGTAACAACCGGCTTTTTGGGAGCTTATACTACTTTTTCAACTTACGGTTTAGAGACGAATGTCTTGTGGCGCGATCGATCTTACAGCATCGCCGCTTTTTACTGGGCAGGCAGTGCCATACTAGGAGTAATTGCAGTTCAGTTAGGCATCATTTTAGCACGAATTGGCAAATAGATAAAATCGGTTTGTGCAAATAATACCAGTTTAAAAAAATAATGCAACTGTAGGCAAATTATCCACCCATACAGCATCAGTCAGTCGATTTTAGCTCAGGATTGTGGAGAATATCTACGAATTTTTTTGATCGCACACACCCTTAACCTAATACAGGCAGAGCTTTTAAGGGGGTTGCTACCCTGTCAGATTTAGGTGTGATGAGCTATACTGCATCGTGTTTTCCGAATGAGGGGCTAAAGTCTTCAAGCTGTTTCTCTATCTTGTTTTCAGTTTACTCTTTCTCGGTTGAACTCACGTTTAATAAATAATGGTTATGGCGCTCCCATATCGGTGTTCTCAAAAGAACGGTTGAGGATTTAAACAGCGTTTGGTGCGTTTATGCTCGTACATTAGTTTGTCAGCCTTTGCCAGCAATTGTTCTAATAAAACTTCATTGTTTACATCCCCAAACTCCACACCAAGACTTATTGATATATAAGCTCGCTCGGACTGTTGATTAAAGCGATCTATATTTTCTTGCAGCCGAGCATGAAAATTAGTAGATGACTCATCCGAAAAATTAGGAATAAATAAAGCAAATTCATCTCCTCCCAGTCGAGCCACAATATCCGCCTCACGAAAGGTTTGCTTCAATATTTGAGCTGCGTCAACGATTACTCTGTCTCCCATCTCGTGTCCTAAAGTGTCGTTAATCTTTTTCAAACCATCTAAGTCAGCGAACAAAATAAAATAGGATGTTTGCGTGCGTCGAGCAATTTTTAGTTGTTGATCGGCTAGTAAAAAGAAGCCTCGTCGGTTATATAATCCAGTTAATTCATCGGTCACGGATAGCTGCCTTACTTCTGCTTCTGCCCTCAGACGTTCTTGGATTTCGTGTTCTAAACGTTGATTTTGTTCGAGCAGTTGTTGGCGTTGCTGTTGGATGAGTAATTGATTTTTTACTCGCATCAGCACTTCCTGCTCTTGAAAGGGTTTGGTAATATAGTCTACACCACCCAGTTCAAAGGCTTGTACCTTGTTTTCTACTCTTTCGAGCGCACTGATAAAAATAACCGGGATCTGAGCACTCGTTTCCGATGCTTTTAACTTTTGGCAGACTTCGTACCCATTCATCTCCGGCATATTGATGTCAAGTAAAATCAGACTCGGTGGATCGCGATGAACACCTTGGAGTGCCATTCTGCCGTTGAGCGCTTTACGCACAATATAGCCCTGTGATTCTAGAATTTTGGCTAACAAGCGCAGATTGTCTGGGGTATCATCCACGATGAGAATATTCGTTTCGGCGGCAAGTTTGAATATAGCTGTCATGGTCTTCTTCCTAAATCTGGGTGAGAGTTGCGATCGCTTCAAGCTGAAAGTTATCGACCAGAGATGTCATCGCCGCGATGAAATCTTGTTTGTCCTTGGGAATTTGAGCGATAAGTTGATAAAGCTTATTATCACTAAGATCGAGTGCTGCTTCATGAACTTCTGCAATCCACTTGGTTGGCATGGTTTTCAAGTCGGGAGTAAATATCTTTGGTGGCGAAGCTGATGAGTCTGGCCGAACTTTTTCGGCGTAGCAGTAGCGCACACCCAAGTGATGAGCTATTTTGTCGAAAAGTGTGTCTTCAGTAAACGGCTTGGCAATGTAGTCATCGCAACCGACTTGCAGGCTGGCGATACGATCGTCTTCAAAAGCATAGGCCGTTAGGGCAATGATGCGTGTCGTTTGTCTGTTGTCCTGTGACATTTGCTCTGAGTTATCTGCTGATGACTCATGACTAATGACTAATGACTGTTGTGATCGAATCTGTCTCGTCGCTTCATAACCATCCATGACAGGCATTTGAATGTCCATCAAAATCAGGTCAGGGTGCCATGTTTGCCAACGAGCGATCGCCTCTGCCCCATTTTCCACCGCACACACATCAAACCCAACTGACTCCAGCAGCGTCACCAGCAGTTGCCGATTTTCTGGAACGTCTTCTACTACTAGAATTCGGTAGATAGGTTGCCCCGGTTCGATCCCGATAATCCGATCGCTCGTTTCAGGTTCCTCTAAATCAACGGACTCTGGTAGTTCCAAAACGACTTTGCAGGTAAAAGTCGAGCCTTGATCCAGGGTGCTTCGCAGGGTGATATCGCCTCCCATCAGACGCGCAAACTCACGACTGATAGACAGTCCTAAACCTGTTCCTCGATCGTGACGACCGCGATTGGTTTGGATGAATGCGTCAAAAATCGATTCTAAATCTGAGGGGGAAATGCCAGATCCGGTATCCTCAACTTCGACACACAGGGTAATAGTTGGTTTAACGTCGGGTGGATTAGTGGCGCGATCGCAATTTGTACCGGATGGCATATCATCTGATGAAAAAGCTCGTCCGCGCAGGGCTATGCTTCCTGTTGTTGTAAATTTGATCGCGTTCCCAAGCAGATTAATCAAGATTTGGCGAAGTTTTGCTTGATCGCCACAGACATAACGGGGGACAGTAGCATCCCACTCGCTGCTCAGATGTAACCCTTTCTCACCCGCTTTGAGGGTGAACATCTCGTTAATAGAACCCAGCAGTCGATGCAGATTAAAACAGCTTGCACTTAGTACCAATTGCCCTGCTTCAATCCTAGACATTTGCAAAACATCGTCGATCAATGTCAGCAGGTGTTCTCCACTACGGGTAATGATCCCTAAATGCTCTTGAAATTCTTCTGGGATATAGGGGCTGCGGTTCATAAGCTGGGTAAATCCCAGAATCGCGTTGAGTGGCGTTCTGAGCTCGTGGCTCATGTTGGCAAGGAACTGGCTTTTGGCACGGTTGGCTACTGCTGCCCTTTCTGCAGCGTGTTCTAGGGCAGCTTGCGAAAATTCTAACACCGCCAGCATGAGGATATGTCTCATTTCGGCAGCAGCTTCTAACTCTGCAATCTGCCACGGATAAGACATCTCCCGCACTGTCTCTTGCCACCGTTCAAAGGATTGGCGGGGACACAAGTGCATTTTTCCAAGTTCGTCGATCGACACAGCATCCTGTGGATTACCTGCCCAGTTTATGGTTTGAATTTGTTCGGGTCGGAACCAAAGGATGTGATATGACTTTTGTATGGCGTAGGATAGCAAGATTGAGATTGCTAAAACACCGCTAGCTCGCTCTTTGAATTGCTTCCCTTGGGAATACAACTGAGACAAAGAAGCTGTTGCAAACACTCGTTCTTTGTTCTGTTGCAGCAACCACTGCACGAGTTCGTCAACCTCAGCTTCAGATGGTGTTTTACCCACCAATGTCAGACGACCATCGAGCATAATTGCAGCTCCCTGAGCATGAACTAAATCTAGCAATTGAGAAGCATTTTCGGTCAATACCTGTTCGATAAAATTAGAATCTCGCCGGAATGCCTGCTGAAGTTGATCCTGAATAGTTTTCACCTGCGATCGGTAAACGTTCAACTCTCGCTCTTGCTGATGCACCAGTTCGATCGAGGCAAATTGTCCTAAAAACTCACAGGTTTTGCGAGTGTCGTAATCTACCAATCGCGGGCTGTAATGGTGACAGGCAATTAATCCCCACAGCCGGCGATCGTCAATTAACGAAATCGTCAGTGTCCCAGCCACTCCCATATTCTGCAAATATTCAATGTGGTAGGGAGATACTCCCCTTAACACACAAGCACTTAGATCCTGGGGTGTATTGGTTAGGGGATGGTGGGTAGGAATTAGGCGGACCGGAGTGTAATTGATATTGGGAATTTGGCGTATCCAATTGCGGTAAAACAATTTGCGGGCGGGTACGGGAATATCGATCGCCGGGTAATGCAATCCCAGGTAGCTTTCTAGATAGCTTTCTTTCTCTTCAGCAATCACCACCCCATGATCGTCGGCTTCAAAGCGATAAATCATCACGCGATCGAACCCGGTAATGGCTTTCACTTCTCTAGCAATGGTTTGAGCTAAATCAGAAAGACCGATCGCAGTGCGAAAGTTGAGGATAACTGTTTGCAGACGATGATAGAAATCAATTGAATGATTCTTTTCAATAGGCAATTGGGCTTCAAGCTCCAGAATCAGCCCATCTGGTAGCTGATGCAGTGTGCTTCTAAATGTTTGAATTTTGCCGTCTTTTAGAGGTATTTTTAGCTCAAAACCATTATGAATGTTTAGTGGTTCTGAAGTTATATAACTGACAATTGTCTGTATTTGATCGTCCCCAAATAACCGTTGTAATGGCTGACCTAGCAATTCTTCTGCCGAAATGCCAAAAAACTGTTCTACATTTTCACTGATCTGTAAAATATTGAGGCTGCTTCCTTGCAGCAAAAAAACGATTCCGTGTGGCTGAATATGACCGGGAGCATACACGGATTCTTCGCTGCACTCCTCTAAAGTTATTAAATTGAAAGGAGTGATTTGGGAGAGTTTGGTAACGTTATGAGGCATTTTAGGTCAGTAATTTATTACAATAAAAATTAAGGAAGTTTTTTCAAGAAGTACCCAAATTTCGATGATCTTTTTGTTCGCTGTTCCTAATTCCCTAGTCCTAATCAAACGTTTAATTGCACAACAGCTTATAAATCCAATGGAGGAATTCCGCTTGGGAAATGGTCTTGAATTAGATTAAGAATTTTTTCAAATTGATACTGGTTGGCGAGTTCCGTCAGATAAGTACCCAATTGAGCGAGTTCTGAGGAAAGTTCAGCTACCAGTTCAACGATCGCAACATCATCCCCACATAAAGCAGCATCTTCCAACTCAACCACCCATTCTTTTGGTAATGTCGCCAGAAGCGTTGGATCGAGGGAATCTGAAACCCCAGGGGAAACAGAACAGAGGTAAGAAGGAAAATAATCTGTTCCCCGTTCCCCATTTTCTGTTTCCTCTTCCTCATATACATACTCTAAACTTAGGTATTCCGCCATCTTAAGAAATAGGGTCTGTTCCCGGAAGGGCTTGCTGATGTAGTCGTTGCAGCCAGCAGCTAAGGCGAGGGCGCGATCGCTCTGGGAAGCCTGGGCCGTAAGTGCAATAATGATACTGTTCTGTCCGTCTTCCATTGCCCGAATTTGCTTCGTAGCCTCGTATCCATCTAACACGGGCATCCGAATGTCCATCCAGGTTAGGTCTGGTTGCCATTCTTGCCAAATCTGCACCGCTTGCTGTCCGTTGGTAGCTTCTTTTACCTCTAATCCTAATTGTGTCAGTAATCTGACCATTAGCAAGCGATTTTCTGCTCGATCGTCAACCACCAAAATGCGATGATCCCCTTGACCGGGAGCCAGCCCAATCACGAGGCGATTATTCTCTTCGGGTGTAACATTAACTCCACTGATGGGGCTGACGGGAAGGGTAAAGGTGAAGGTACTTCCCTGTCCCACAGTGCTGCTGACAGAAATTTTTCCGCCCATGAGTTCCAACAATTTGCGGCTAATGGTTAGACCTAGCCCAGTACCGCCGATCGATCGCTTCCCAGCTTGAGCTTGCACAAACGCATCGAAGATGGTATCGAGTTCGACCGATGCAATCCCTACACCTGTGTCAGCGACTACAAACTGGAGAATCGGCCGAGTTGTGCTTAATGCCACTGTACCGTCCGCCTTAATGCTGACTTGCAAAGTAATGCTTCCCCGATCGGTAAATTTGATGGCATTACTCAGCAGATTCAGCAAAACCTGGCGCAGTTTTTGAGCATCGGCAAGAATAAATTGGGGAACTTCTGGCGCAATCTCGAAACAAAGGTCAAGTCCTTTAGAATTTGCTCGTTCCGCCAACATATTTCGGAGGGAATGCAGCAGCGAAATTAAGTCCAATCCGCTTTCTTCAACTGTGAAGTTTCCCGATTCTATTTTCGAGAGATCCAACACATCGTTAATCAAACTCAACAAGTGATCCCCACTCCGTCGAATTGTTTGCAGGTCTTCTTTTTGGTTGGGAGTTAGCGAGGGGTCATGGGTCATCACCTGAGCAAATCCTAGAATTACGTTCAGAGGAGTGCGTAATTCGTGGCTCATATTTGCTAGGAAGGTACTTTTTGCCAAGTTTGCTGCTTCTGCTGCTTCCATTGCGTGCTGCAGTGCCAGTTCTTTTTGTTTGCGATCGCTGATGTCTTTGTGCGTTCCAATCATCCGTAAAGGCTTACCATCTTCATCGTAGGCAACGGCTTTCCCGTAGTTAGCGATCCACTTCCACTCACCTGACTTGCAACGCACACGATAGTCAAAGGCATATTTGAGATAACTATCTTGCAAGTTACTATGGAGAGCCTCAAAAACCCAGAATTTATCATCAGGGTGAATCATCTGTTCCCAGACTTTCACATCCATCACCAACTCACCGGGCTTGTAGCCCAGCATCTCCTGGTAGTAGGAATTAATGTAAATTTCTCCTGTTTCAATTTTCCAATCCCATAGCCCATCTCCAGAGGCTTCTAGTGCCAGCATTAAGCGTTCTTCACTCAGTTGTAAGGCGGTTTCAGCTTGATGCTGTCGCGTCACATCGATCGCCACACCACCTACTAGCATTTGCCCAGGTAAGTCGGGGATGAGAAATTTGTAAACCAGAAACTCACCCAGGGTTCCATCTCGACGGGACGCCATCTCAATCGTTTCAATTACCTCGTTGGTTTGAACAACCGTTTGGATATTGTCTAGATATTGTTGGGCGAAGGCGGCGGGGTAAAGTTCAAAAAGGGATTTTCCAATCACATCATCAGTGGGTAACTCCAAGGTATTGAGATAAGTCTGGCTGGCATAGAGCATTACACCATTTTCATCGGTAATCCAGGCAGGGGCAGGGCTGTGATTCATGAAGGCTTGGAAGCGAGTTTCACTCTCTCGGAGTGCCTGTTCTGCTTGTTGGCGTTCCGCTTCGCTGCGTTGGCGATCGCTGATGTCGCGCAGAAAGGTAGTAAAAATAATTTCACCGCCGATCTCGATTTTGGAAATGGAAGCCTCTGCCGGAAACTCTGTGCCATCTTTGCGCCGTCCAAAAATGGCTCCTCGCCCTGCCATTTGCCTTGCATAGGAGCCATTGTGGGCATACTCGCTGATGTGCTGATGGTGAACCTCTGCAAAGCGCGAGGGCATCAACATCGCCAGGGGTTTCCCTAAAACTTCCTCAGCCTCGTAACCAAAAATTCGTTCTGCTCCTTTGTTAAACAGAGTAATTTGCTGATTGGTATTGATAGAAATAATCGCATCGCTGGCAATCTCTAAAATTCCTGCAAATCGCGCTTGAGAGATTTGTAAGTCGATTTCGGCTTGTTTGCGTTCGGTGATATCCCGGCAGATACAGAAGTTCATCATTTCACCTTCTAATTCTACCCGATCCCAGCTAATTTCCACATCATAGACGGAACCATCTTTGCGGCGATGTCGCGTCTGAAACAGAGGAATAATCTCGTCTCTGAGGATGAAAAGCTGTAGTTCTTTTTTTGTCAATTGAGCATCCCAATCAAAGACACTCATATTCATGGTTTCTTCTAGGCTGTAACCCAGCATCCGCGCAAAACTGGGGCTGGCTTCGACGACTTTTCCGAGGCGATTCATAACCACAACACCATCCATTGAAGTGTTGAAAAGTGTTTTAGTCCGCAGGAGTTCCTGTTCTAGGGCAAGTTCTGCTTTTTTGCGATCGCTAATATCTTTCATGAAGCAGTAATGCCCCAAAAAATGATGCTGTTCGTCGTAAGTTGAAATCATCACCAATTGCTTATAAAAAACCGAACCGTCTTTACGGACTCCTTTCGTTTCAACTTCAACTCTGCCCTCTTGCACCATCAGCCAATAGGCCGCAACCAGTTTTTTCAACTCATCGGGATGTACGGTTTTTTCCCAAGACATCCCCACCATTTCTTCTGGCTGATAGCCTGTCACGTCAGAATATGCTTTATTGGCATAGAGGTAACGTCCTTGTACATCCACTTTGGAAATGCCGGACAGCGCATTTTTCATCACCTCACTCAGTTCTCTAAGCTCTGCTTCTGCGTGTTTGCGATCGGTGATATCTTGTGAAAAACAAAGTAGGTACTGTGGCTGATGCTGCTCGTCGTAAATGGGAATCTTCACCGTATGCAGCCAACGTTTTCCCAGAGTATGACTGTCAATGAATTCTTCGAGAATATCCTCAGTCTTACCTATTTCTAAAGCTTCTCTATCCTTTTGGTCAAAAAAGATAGCCTGTTCTGTTGGGAACAAATCATAGCCACTTTTGCCGATCGCTTGTTCGGCTGAAATGCCAAATAACCGTTCGCTGGTTTTATTCCAAAACTGAAATACGCCAAATTGTTTAGGCTGTGCGTCCTTAACAAAAACCGCAATCGGTAGATTATCCAGCAGTGCTTGTAAAAAATTGCCAGTTTGTTGGATTTCCTGCTCTACTTTTTTGCGTTTGCTAATATCAATAAACGTAACTCCAACTTGTGTAATTTGACCGTTTTGATCTAACTCCGGGTAGGCATTAACTAATACCCAAACAAAACTATTAATTTCTTTTTGAATTCCTAAAACATAATTTTTGAGGGAACTTCCACTGGATAAAACCTGATTCACGGGATATTCCTCTAGGGGCATAACGCTGCCATCTTCCCGCACCAAATGCAATGCCGGATCGCTCACGGTTTTTCCCAGCATTTGATCCATTGAAAACCCTAGTAATTCAGCGGCCGTTTCATTACATAATTGGACGCTGGTATCTGTCGAATGAATCACAAAACCCGCATTTAAGTTATCGATCAATTGCCGATATCTGGCTTCGCTTACCTGTAAAGCAGCTTCAGCTTGCTTGCGCTCGGTAATGTCGGTGTGAGAGCCAGTCATCCGAATTACGTTACCTGCATCATCCCAAAGTGCCTGACCGCGATCCAAAATCCACTTGTAGGAACCATCTTTGCAGCGCACGCGATGTTCTGTGATATAAAAAGGAGTTTTCTTGGCAAAATGGTCTTGAATGGCTTGCATCACCCATCCCAAATCATCGGGATGTACCCGCTTACTCCATTCGTCTACAATGTTTTGGATTTCGTGGTCTTCATAGCCCAGCATTTCCTTCCAGCGACTAGAGAAGAAGACCTCGTTGGTTTGAACATTCCAATCCCAAATGCCGTCGTTAGTCCCGCGTACAGCAAGCTCCCAGCGTTCTTCACTTTCACGTAGTGCTGCTTCTGCTTGTTTGCGGTCAGCAATATTCCGGGCAATCTTTGAGACTCCAATTATATTCCCTGCTTGGTCTTTAATGGGGGAGACACTCATCGAGACATCGATTAATGTTTCATCTTTCCTCAGCCTCTTTGTATCGTAGTGTTCGATGTGTTCTCCTCGCTGGATTTTGGTGAGAATTTCCTTTTCCTCATCTTGATAGTCTGCGGGAATCAGTTTTTCCCCTGATTGCCCTACTATTTCGGCCGCTGTATAGCCAAAAATTGTTTCGGCTCCTACATTCCAACTTGTAACTACACCTTCTAAATCTTTGCTGATAATGGCATCTTCCGAAGATTCAACGATCGCAGCTAGTCGGGCGATCGCAATTTCTGCCTGTTGTCGCTGGTGAATTTCCCATTGCAACTGGCGATTGGCTTTTTTGAATTTATCGACTTTGCAATAACTAACTTGTGCGAGATACACGACCCACATCAGCAGTAAAACTAAAACTAAACCACCAATTAATACAACTCTAGGCCAATAAAACTTGACACTTTCTACTAAATCTAAAGTTGGACAAACATCTATGCGCCAGTCTACACCATAGGCTTTCACTACAACGGTTTTCCGATAGGAATATTGAGAAAAATTCTTTTGACCGTAGATCAAATCAGTGCCATCATATATAGCCAGATTGTACCCATCGGGCACTTTTAAAATACTGTCAAATAGAGTTTTAAACGGAAAAGCTGCGACAATAAACCCATCAAACCGCTCCCCTACAAATAAAGGAAAAGTTGCTAGAATTCCTTGACCCCCTTGAACGAGTGAAATATTGCGAGTTAACATAGGTTGACGCAAATCACGAGCTACTTGCAAAGTGATTTTGCGACGCAGTTCCAGATTAAGATGTAGGTTTTGCGCTGCCTCATTCCCAGCCAGTGGCACAATCGATCGCACTTTAAATGATGGATCGACTAATGCGAGTCCCTGATAACCGTAGAAATCCTTTACATAAGCCTCAGCATCGGCTTCCCAAATAGCCTTTGGTGTACCGCCATTGGCTTCCCAGCGATTCGCCATCTGCCGAAGTGTCAGCATCCGAATTGATAATTCTTGGGTCAGTTGTGAATGAATCGCATTGGCTTCCTGCTGAATTAACTGCTCGATGTGAATTTGTCCGTTGATGGTTAGCTGTTGCCACGTAAATAAAACAGCAAGAGAGGCCACCACACCAAGCAAAAGAGGTAGCAATCGTTTAAGTGGTGTTTGGCATAAAGTTATAATTCCGTTGAGTCGAGGTATCATCATAAATCGATAAATGAATAGATATGTATTCTTTTTCTTGGGCTAGAGTTGGGTAATTTAATGAGGCAATAAAAAAAGTTTCGAGCGTGAAAACCAGTTAGGCATAAGACAATATCTAAACTTTATACCCCCTCCAGTGAGCTATTAGATTTCACCGGCAAAGAATGTTGTTCATTAAGCCCTAGCCCTTTAACTAGATTTAGAGAGGGCGATGAGCAACATCTGTTCAGATTGTAAATAGGTGTTGTTTGCCAACATTGGCGACAAAACCAGTAGATTTGATGCTGGCGAACGTGACGCAGCATTTGATTCGAGCAGCAGGGGCAGTGTGTCATAAAGACCTCTTTTTTAACTAAAGAGTATTTCACTCTTGTGGCAAAGTGCTGTAAGCTCGCTTGAATCTGCAACAACAAGACCCTAGAGAACAAAAATAAAGATTTGGTAAAGAATACAAAATGGTTAAGGAAAAGATACAACTTTAAACATTCCGTAATAAAATTAAGAGCGCAGAGAATTTTTCTCCCACAATACGCACCTTGTAATGTCCCATCTGGTTTGTTATAATTCTATACTATTCAGATGCAGCTTTGGATACCCATTTCTACATAAAATGGTTTTCCTGTTCCCTGTTCCCTCTGCCCTGTTCCCCGTTCCTTGATGTGAGCTGAGACTCTAAATCCCAGCCCAACATATTGGCAGTTTGAACAGAAACCATAGCTGGAGAGCAAGGGGATTCACGATAACGGCTGGCCGGTGATATGGACAGTTTTAATTAATTGTTGACTCTAGCAAGGTAATAAGTTGTCAAACCAATTCTTGCCCAAAAGTTCTTTATATGTATAACCCGTGACGATGAAGAAGAAAGGATTTAGGTAGTTAACATTTCGCGGTTGATCGAGTCGGACGCCGCTCAACTGCACGTTAGCCAATATTGTTGGTTTGATTCGGGTAAGCTTTTACACATTTAAACCAATAACGATAGAGGTAGGGTGCGTCAGCTAGAACACTGGCGGGATATGGGAAATACTTATGTACGCTCCGCACCCTACTATCCTCTTTTAAATGCCCAACAGCTTAGAATAGGACTGCAATATAGAAGTCAAAGCTGAGTGAAAGCGGCGGTCAATTCTCGGCTGTGGCGACTTAATTAAAGCAGGCGACACTTTTCTGCTGGCAAACCCCCGAAACTTAATTTTAGACGGTGCTGGTTGAAGTTAGCCGATCGCACCACCCAAAACACCCCAATAGCCCAAAATACAAGCACCCCAATATATTGACAAGATTGTTTTTTTGCGTATTTTTTTAAAAACGAGTAAAATATCTATTCGGATGCCGAACGAATGAACTCAACAGTAACCAATAAAAACCTCAAATTCGCAGCATTTACAGCAATATTTTCGATATTATTTCCTGCAGCTTTACCTACAGTTGCCTCAGCCCAGACAGCACTGGAAGAAATTCCGCAAACCGGCATTCTCAAAGTTGGCATCCGAAAAGATGCCCCTCCCTTCGGCTACTTAGAAGGTGAAAAATGGCAAGGAGTTTGCATGGAAGGCTTAGAACTTTTCCGAGCTGACTTAGAAAAAAAATTAAATCGCTCCATCCGCTTAGAAAAAGTAGAAACAGATCTAAACGAATCAGCGGAAAAAGGGCGCTTCCGCAGCGTAACCAGCAAGCGCGCTCACCTAGAATGCGGGCCTAATACAATTCTAAAAAATCCCCCCAGCGGGATTGCATATTCACTGCCTTTTTTATACAGCGGCACTTATCTGTTAGTCAAGCCAGAAAACAGACTGAGAGTCAATCGATTTTAGATTTTAGATTTTAGATTTTAGATTGAAGCATTGACCCCACGGATAAATTCGGGGACTTGTTTATCGGATACAGGTTTTTTATTTCTCCAGGACGGATGAATGCGGGGGCTTGTATCCTGGATGCTTTCGGTCAACCCTTCAGGATTCCTGCAAGACGTGACCATTGGCGTGCTAAGCGGTTCTATTACCCAACAATTCATTGCAGGCCGATATCAACTAGCCAACCAGCGAATTTATGAAGGTATCACGGGCAGAGAGTCGGGTGTAAAAGATGCGGCATCCGGCACAATCGATGCCTTCGCTAGCGACGGAATGCTGTTAGTAGGAGAGGCGCTGAGACAGGGTTTAACTCCAAGCCAATATTCGGTTATACCGGAGCAGCCTTTAACCTGCATTTCTTACGGCATGATACTGCCAGCAGGCGACACTGAATGGAAAGAAACAGTCAATAATTTTATTCGCAATCAAAGTTCGACGAATTTGTTGGAAAAAGTGCTGGGGCGCAATTCTCCTTTCCTACCGATGAGTGTCGCCGATCAAGATAAATGTATTTGAACCCAAATCTGGCAAGGTGCTCGGCGCGCACCAGAAGAATAGGGGTCAATCGATTTTAGATTTTAGATTTTAGATTTTAGATTTTAGATTTTAGATTTTAGAGGCGACCCCACGGATAAATGCGGGGGCTCTTCTGATTTTCGATTTTCGATTTTGGATTGATTCCACGGATAAATCACGTGGCGGGTACCACCTTTGAAATTCGTGGTCAGGTTCGGATATTGTCAGGGCAAGTCCGATCGCTGCAACCAGTGGCGTCAATAGGCTCTAAACTGGATTCAGGAAGGCGCGCAGCACAGGTTTAGGAGGGTCATCAGTGACAGAAAAAAGTTATCAATCGTCTTCTCTACCCACCTACGCGCGGAAAGAACTGCGGGAATTAGTTCGATCGCAGTTAAGGGCCCTGTTGGAAGAAGGAGACTTTAAAGGAGCAAAAGCGATTTTGCACCCGGTGCAGGAAGCAGACATAGCTGAAGCTATCGAAGGCCTGCCAGAAACCATGCAAGTAATAGCTTTCCGCTTGCTTTCCAAAGACGAAGCAATCGCAGTCTACGAATATCTCGACTCCAGCGTTCAGCAGTCCCTCTGCGAAAAATTCAAACGCCAAGAAGTCATTGACATTGTAGACAAAATGTCCCCGGACGATCGAGCTAAACTCTTTGACGAACTGCCGGCAATATTAGTCCGTCGCCTGTTGGGTGAATTGAGCCCGACGGAACGGGAAGCTACGGCTCAACTTTTGGGTTACGAAGCCAGTACCGCCGGTCGGATCATGACCCCGGAATATATTTCTCTCAAAGAAAGCTTTACCGTCGCCCAAGCTTTAGACCGAATTCGCTCTTTGGCTAGAACTACCGAAACAATTTATTCTCTTTATGTCACCGACGCCGGACGCAGCTTGACCGGCATTTTATCTTTGCGGGATTTAGTCACTTCGCCCCTGGACAAAACTGTCGGCGAAATTATGACCCGCGACGTAGTTTCTGTTCAAACAGGAACAGATCAAGAAGAAGTAGCTAGGCTGATCCAGCGTTACGATTTTTTAGCTGTGCCCGTTGTAGACCGCGAACAGCGTCTGGTCGGCATCATTACAGTTGACGACGCGATCGACATTTTAGAACAAGAAGCAGCCAAAGATATTTATACCTTGGGCGGCGTCCAGTCCGGCGGCGACAATTATTTTCAGACCGATTTAATCACTGTGGCCCGGAAAAGGGTCGTGTGGCTGTTTGTTCTGCTTTTAACGAATACTGTCACCGGCGCAATTATTAGAGCTCAAGAAGATATTTTGAACCAAGTAGTCGCCCTAGCAGCCTTTATTCCGCTGCTGACGGGCACTGGAGGCAATGTCGGAGCTCAGTCCTCAACTGTTGTAATTCGCGGTTTGAACACTGACGAAATTACAGCAATGGGCCCGTTTCAAGTAATTGTTCGCGAGGGGATGGCGGGAGCGCTGCTAGGAGCTATATTGGGGACTGTAGCGACGGGCTGGGCTTATACTCTGCAAGGGAGTTTAGAAGTGGCACTCGCGGTGGGAGTGAGTTTGTTTGCGATCGCAATTTTAGCTTCTATTGCCGGTTCAGCTCTGCCGTTTCTATTTCGTTCTTTGGGTTTAGACCCCGCTTTAATGTCTGCTCCTTTTATTACCACCGCAGTTGATGTCCTCGGGGTGTTGATTTATTTCACTTTAGCTCGACAAATTTTGCAGCTTTAATATATTTAATTACATGGCTGTGAATAAAAAACTTAATCTGTTTTTCACCACTGCTAAATTCGGAGTCTACGTGCGATTCCCTACCGGATATCTGCACTCGCGCGTACTTTATTTTTATCCGCATACTTGCACCAGTTGAAAAAAAGAATGCAACTATAGGCACTCGATCCAAACTCCGAGCCTCATCAGTCATTCCCCCTCTAAAATCTAAAATCTAAAATCTAAAATGGTATTAGCCTATGTCATCATCCAATTCACCCACCAAAATCCAAAATTCCAAGTCGAGCAATTTGTTAGAAACTGCTGAAGTAATTTTTATTGCTGCCTCTGCTGTGGGATTAGCTGTTAGTTTGGTTTGGGGGCAGAGCGTTTATGCTCAAGTGCCTGTAGTGATTGCGTTGGTGTTGAATTTTGTGAACCGGCAGAAGCTGCACAAGCAAGTTAAAGCAAGTACGGCGGCTACGTTCGATCGCGTAAATCAACAAGCAGCTACTACCGATCGGGCGATCGAGGAATTGCAACTTGCTGTAAATGCTTTAGACGAAGCTGTTGCTCAAACATCTCGCGAAAATCTCAATGTTGCGCCTGGAGAAAACGTACACTCTCTAATTTCAGCAATTGAGAACCTGCGCCAGCGACTAATAATTTTAGAAAAAACTATTAAAATGATTCAAAGCGAGATCGAACTCACCAGCCGCCAATTCAAACAGCGACCGGAGTTGCAACAAGTCGAAACTTTGACAACAATAATTCTGGACTTGCAGCAGTTTATCAACGAACTGCCACAGTGGGGCAATTTGCAGCAGCGGCAGCTAACAGAACTTCAGCAAAAAGTAGACAAGGCTTTGGCTGAGCTCTCAGAAGAAATTGCTGTGATTCCCAACCGCGTGCAGGAGGCGGTAGCTAGTCGCGGTGGGGAAATTAACCCACAGCTTGGTTCTGGTTTGAATGCCGAGCAAAAGAATGGTTATCGACCTAAAACCCAGAATGAGAAAATTCGCCAAAAATATCCCAGAGCTTATGTCAAGTGGAGTCAGGATGAAGACGAAAATTTGAAGAAAGAATATGCTAGCGGTCAACAAATTGACGAATTAGCTCAGAGATTTCAGCGACAGCCTAGTGCCATTCGTTCGCGCTTACACAAGTTAGGATTAATAGAATAATGGTAATATCATTTCCGGTTACACCGGAATGATGTTGACTGTTGACGGTTGACTGTTGACTGTTCACTGTCAACAGTCAACAGTTAACTCGAATTTACTATTCCGATGCTAACGGATTTGATATAATTTGTAACCACAAAAAACAGTCAACAGTCAACAGTCAACTGACAACTGACAACTGACAACAGTCAACTGACAACTAACAAATAACAAAGCGATCGCCCTTTTTTTTCAAAAGAGCGATCGCTTTGTTTCTGTATTCAGTACCGGCTGCCAACAGCGCGCCACTAACATTACATCTCAAGGCTTTTTAGCCTTGGTCTACCTCATTTTAGAAATCTTGGGGTAACAAAGAACTTAAACGCTCCAACAAAGGATCGGAATTCCGAGGAGGAGCAACCTCAGCATCAGGCACTACATTATCATCCGCCACAGACTCAGACTCAATCGGGCCAGGCTCTACTACTTTTGAAACTTGGGCAAAAGAAACTTGAGCAAACTTACTGTTAACACTCCCCTGCAATTGATCCAACTGCGCGCTGAGTTGACTCAGTTGATGTTCCAGTCCCTCCAAACGGCTTAATTCCTCTGCTGAAACATTGTGCTCAAACTCAGCAAATTTGGCCACAAGTTCAGCAATACGCTGTTCCAACCGTTGAAAGCTCTGTGTAGAGCTAGCAGACTCAGATACAGACAAAAACTGCCACAAAGCTTGCTTGCAGAGATTGCTGAAAGTCTGATACTTCGTGAAAGCCAACTCTTTTTCAATAGCGGCCAGCAAAGTTTGATCCGCAGCATCTTCCGTAAACGCCACCGAGAAATTCGCCTTATTTTTTGCCCACAGTGCCATAGGGTTCAAGCCTTAATGCGTTACTTTATCGTGGCTAGCTGAGCCTCAGCATAAATAAACTGTCCCAAAGCATTAGCTTTCCGGGAAGGCTGAGCCAAGTGAGCCTTCAGATTGGCGTCTTTAAGCAAAGGTTGCAACACCTCCCAGAAAAACTCGCCGCCACCGCCAGTCAGAACCACATCCGTCACACGTTCCGGCAGCCACTGCACCAAACGTTCGGACAGTTCGTTAGCGAAAGCCTCCCGCAAATCCTTAATAATCGGATCTAAATTAGTCGGCTTGGTCGCTCCTCTGGGACGGTAGAAACGCTGGCCCTCGGGTTTATTCACTGCTTCCAGTAAAGACAGAGATTGAGGGTCTGCTCCCGGAATCTTTGAGGCAACTTGTTCGTAGAACTTGTTCATTGCGAAGGAATCGCTCTTTGAAGCCGCCCGGGCGAACCGGAAACGATCGACCATTAACAAATCGGTAGTTTGGTGTCCGATATCCACAACAGCCACCGACAGCTCGGGCAACTCCGGCGTAAACTCCTTGTTATCTTGAGCCTCGCACCAGATCAGGCTGCCGAACCCTTCCGGCATCACCCAAACGTGACTGATGTTAATATCCACACGCTCGCCCCGGTACACCACAACGTGGGGAGAGCGCAGTTGGCTGATAATCTCTTCCTTTTCCTTCTCAAACTGATCCTGCGAATAAAACGGCAAACCCAGCACAACCGCTATTTCGCCTTTCATCTGGAAATATCCAGCACAGGAAAAGACCTTAACCAAAGCATCTACTACTTTCGACTGGTCAGCGCCACCGAGATTAGCGCCAAAATCTGCCGCCAATTGACCGATCGCGTAGCCCTTGCCCTGGTACTCCAGCCACATATCCAACAGAGGGTCTGTTGCTTTGGACTCAAAGCTGCCACCCCGCACCTTTTCCACGGGCATAGTAGCCACGTTGGCAGGGATGAAAACAACGCTACTAGGGTTGCGACTCACGCAAGCTTTAGTTGCCGTCCGACCCAAATCAGCACTAATAATCGATTTGTTAGAAGCGACTTTAGTCTGCTGGGTCAGCATAGCCGAATTAGGAACAAGCTGTCTAGTTGTCATTGAAATGTGTTACCTCACTGAGCCTCACCATTATCATGCCTTATCCCTTGACACTGCCACGCTTAAAGACAGTGGGTGAAAGCGGCGATTCTTCTAACTCTACCTAGATCGGTATCGAAATCAGCACCAAACATTATATTCGGGACGATCGCCCTTACCGTAACTAACCTAACTTTTTCTGGAGCGATCGTGGTCGAAGCTCTGTTGCCTGAGAGTGCATTGTTAAGTTAAATTTAGTTAAGATTCTGAGTGTAAACTTTTGTCGCACTTCTCCGACACCGCGATCTTACCCGATCTGTCCCCCATTCAAGGCATCCGCATTTATGAAAATTTCTTGGCGAACTATACTACTTTGGACTTTACCCGCCTTAGTCATCGGCTTTTTCTTGTGGCAGGGGGCCTTTGCCCCATCCCCCGCTGAAATGAGCAAGAACACCGCCAGCACCCGCCTGAGCTACGGTCGATTCTTAGATTACTTAAACGCCGGTCGAGTGACCAGCGTTGACCTTTACGACGGAGGTCGGACGGCTATTGTCCTAGCAGTCGATCCCGAACTGGACAATCACGAGCAGCGGTGGCGGGTAGACTTGCCCTCAAATGCCCCGGAACTGGTTTCTCGGCTCAGAGACTCCAAAATCAGCTTTGACACTCACCCACTACGCAACGACGGCGCTGTCTGGGGACTTTTAGGCAATCTAGTATTTCCCCTGTTGTTAGTAGGAGGGCTGTTTTTCCTCTTCCGCCGCGGTGGCAACGTGCCAGGGGGCCCGGGCCAAGCCATGAATTTTGGCAAATCCAAAGCTCGCTTTCAAATGGAAGCTAAAACAGGCGTACTGTTCGACGACGTAGCAGGCGTTGAGGAAGCCAAAGAAGAACTTCAAGAAGTGGTGACATTCCTCAAAAAACCCGAACGCTTTACCGCAGTCGGGGCGAAGATTCCCAAAGGCGTGCTGCTAGTGGGCCCTCCCGGAACCGGTAAAACCCTGCTGGCAAAAGCGATCGCAGGCGAAGCCGGCGTGCCTTTCTTCAGCATCTCCGGTTCAGAATTTGTGGAAATGTTCGTCGGTGTCGGCGCTTCCCGCGTCCGCGACTTGTTCAAGAAAGCTAAAGAAAATGCTCCTTGCATCATCTTTATCGATGAAATCGATGCAGTGGGCCGCCAGCGTGGCGCCGGTATCGGTGGCGGTAACGACGAACGGGAACAAACCCTGAACCAGTTGCTGACCGAAATGGACGGTTTTGAGGGCAATACTGGCATTATCATCATTGCTGCCACGAACCGCCCCGACGTGCTCGACTCAGCGCTGCTGCGTCCGGGACGTTTTGACCGCCAAGTTAGCGTAGATACGCCGGATATTAAAGGCCGCTTGGAAATTTTGGAAGTTCACGCGCGCAACAAAAAGCTGTCTGCGGAAATTTCTTTGGACGCGATCGCCCGCCGCACTCCTGGTTTTACCGGCGCTGATTTGGCTAACTTGCTCAACGAAGCTGCTATTTTAACCGCCCGCCGCCGCAAAGAAGCGATTACGATGCTCGAAGTTGACGATGCAGTCGATCGCGTGGTAGCAGGTATGGAAGGCACTCCCTTGGTGGACAGCAAGAGCAAGCGCTTGATTGCTTACCACGAAATCGGTCACGCGATCGTCGGTACAATCATTCAAGCCCACGATCCAGTTCAAAAAGTTACCTTAGTACCTCGCGGACAGGCCCGCGGCTTGACTTGGTTCATGCCCAGCGAAGACCAAGGTTTGATTTCTCGATCGCAAATTTTAGCCCGGATTAGCGGTGCTTTGGGTGGCCGCGCAGCCGAAGAAGTAGTTTTCGGCGATGCCGAAGTAACCACCGGTGCCGGCAACGACTTGCAGCAAGTAAGCGGTATGGCGCGGCAAATGGTGACTCGCTATGGGATGTCTACCTTGGGTCCGATCGCCCTGGAAGCCCAGCAAAGCGAAATTTTCCTCGGCCGCGACTACACAGCGCGATCGGAATATTCCGAAGAAATAGCCTCTCGGATTGACGGACAAGTTCGATCGATTGTCGATCACTGCTACGACGACGCGCGCCGAATTATTCGCGAAAATCGCACCGTGATCGATCGCTTAGTCGATTTGTTGATTGAAAAAGAAACCATCGACGGCGAAGAGTTGCGCCTAATCGTCTCTGAGTACACTTTTGTTCCTGAAAAAGAACAATACGTTCCTCAGCTTTAAAAAGCTCTGAATATTGAGGGCGAATAGAATTCGCTGCTACACAAACAAAGTCCGCCTACGCGGACTGAAGAAATTCAACCCGCGCAGGCGGGTTTTGTCTGTTTAGCAGCGGTTTCAACCGCCGAGTTGATTTTTGAGATACCAACCGCCCCTAAACGCCAATTAACGCAGATGAAGACGAAATTTGCCGTACATATAACTAAGAATTCGTCAATTTTTTTAATTCCAACTTTGATTTTTGTTTCCATCAATACTTTGAGCGCCCGCGCCGAAAAATTAAGATGTTTTGTAGATATTTGCATCGACTCCAGCAGCGTTGAATTAAGCAAATCCGATATTCCCGGTGCTCCCTCTTATCCAGTCAGAACTATTTTAGTAACTCAACAGTTTAGTAACGATAAATTGTTGGCGCAAATGGAAGTTGACTGTCAGCAACGACAGTTGAGAACTGTTAGAGTTAGCGAAGATGGCGAAAATTGGTCGAATTTCGATCCGAGATGGACTTTAGTCGATCGCAACTCATCTTTGTCTCGGCTGGTTGACTATACTTGTAAATTGGCGATCGCAGAACAAGAGAATAAATAAGTATAGCCTTTCTCAGTAATATGAGGTGTACGCTTGATAAGCGGGCATAGGGCATAGGGCATAGGGCATAGGGCATACCTCACCAAGATTGAGAAGTGCTGTAACCCAGAAAAAAAACAGATCGCCTATATCTTCAACCATTGCCTTGCAGGTGCAAGTCTGTGTGCCCGTAAACTTAGCCGTTTCAACCGCCGAGTGTTAATATTACACTCAATCTAAAATCTAAAATCTAAAATCTAAAATCGGATGACAAACCCCACCGAATATCGGCAAAGACGCGAACAATTAATGGCAAAAATTGGCAGCGGGACGGCGATATTTCGCAGCGCACCCGCAGCCGTCATGCACAACGATGTAGAATACGCATACCGACAAGATAGCGATTTTTTCTACTTAACTGGTTTCAACGAAGCTGCGGCGGTAGCAGTGCTCGCGCCGCACCACGAAGAACACAAATTTGTTTTGTTTGTGCAGCCAAAAGACTTGGAAAAAGAAACTTGGCACGGTTATCGCGCCGGAATAGAAGGCGCTAAGGAATTGTACGGCGCGGATGAAGCTTTCCCCATCGCCGAACTTGCGGAAAAATTGCCGAAATATTTAGAAAAGGCCGATCGCATATACTATCACTTCGGGCGCGATCGTGCTTTCGACCAAACAGTCCTCAATCACTGGCAGCGCTTGATGGCAACCTACCCGAAACGCGGTACGGGCCCGACAGCAATCGAAGATTCCAACATCATTTTACACCCGATGCGGCTGGTGAAAAGCGAAACTGAATTAGCATTAATGCGAAAAGCGGCTAATATCTCAGTTGCAGCGCACAACCGCGCCCAAGAATTCGCCAAACCGGGCAGGTACGAATATGAAATTCAAGCTGAAATAGAACATACTTTTGGCTTAAATGGCTGCACTCCCGCTTACCCTTCAATTGTTGCATCCGGTTACAATTCCTGCGTCCTCCACTACATCGAAAACAACCGACAAATGCAGGAAAACGATTTGTTGCTAATAGATGCAGGTTGTGCTTGCGGCTACTACAACGCTGATATTACTCGCACGTTTCCCGTCAGTGGCAAATTTACAACTGAACAACAGATAATTTATGACTTAGTTTTGCAAGCACAATTGCAGGCAATTAGTCAAGTATATCCGGGAAATTCTTACAGCAAAATTCACGAAACAGCAGTGCGCGTTTTGGTGGAAGGTTTAATGGATTTAAAGCTTTTGGTGGGCGACATTGAAGAGATAATTAAAGAAGAGAAATACAAGCCATTTTATATGCACCGCACTGGTCATTGGCTGGGACTGGACGTGCACGATGTCGGGGTTTATCAGTACGGCGAAAATCCGCAAGTTTTGCAGCCAGGACAAGTGCTGACGGTGGAACCGGGGATTTATATTTCTCCTTATATTAAACCCGTTGAAGGACAGCCGGAGGTTCCTGAAAAATGGCGCGGTATTGGCGTGAGAATTGAAGATGATGTTTTGGTGACAGGTGACAGCCATGAAGTCTTGACGGCGGGAGTTCCTAAATAAAGGTAGAAGGCTTTCGGCAGAAGTCAAGAAAGATTGTGGCTAATTAAGTTGGCAGTGTAGGCTTGAGCTTTGTTAGTATTAACTTGACACAGATCAAGCCCGCAACTGCAAAACAAAGAGCCATTATGTGTATTGATCTTACAGGGATCGATCGACCTCTTGAAACCTGCGAAGCATTAGTAGCAGAGCAAAAAGCAAAAATTCGACAACTTGAAGAGCATTTGCAGCAGCAGAGAGAATTTTGCCAGAAATTAGAAGCACAACTCAAAGCAGTCGAGAATGCCGACTCTTCGGTTTGGGGAACTGAATCCGATATCACCGAGGACGATCGCATTCGGTTAATCGCATCTCTGGAAAAAAGCCAGGAAATGTACCGAACTCTCATCAAACATTATCCGAATGGCTCGGTGTTTTTGTTCGATCGCGATTTGCGCTATACTCTGGTTGACGGCCAAGGTTTGGCAGCAGTGGGTTGGTCTAAAGAACAGTTAGAAGGCAAAACATTGTGGGAAGTATCGCCACCTGAAGATTTGCCACTTTTTGAGACTAAATATCGCGCGGCTTTGGCTGGAAAAGAGAATACTTTTGAATATAAATACGGTGGTCGCGTTTATTCAACAACAATTGCTCCCGTCAAAAACGACCGGGAAGAAATTTTTGCCGGAATGGTAGTTACTCAAGATATCACCGAAAAAAAACAGGCAGAAATAGCGCTGCAAGAAATCAAAAATCAGCTAAAAATTAAATATCAAAAGCGTACTGAAGACTTAAAAACAGCCAACAGTCAATTGCGGGAAGAAATTATCTATCGCTGGCGCGCCGAAGAAGCTCTGCGGGAAAGCCAGGAACAGCTAGAATTGTTTTTCTCTCAATCTTTAGATGGCTTTTTCTTTATGATGCTGGACGAATCGGTGCAATGGGACAATACCGTTGACAAAGAAAAAGTCTTGGATTACGTATTTGCTAACGGGCGGGTAACGAAGGCAAACGATGCTTTGATAGCTCAATACGGAGATACTAGAGAAGAGTTTATTGGCCGGACGCTTTACTCTTTATTTTCGCACAACTTGACTGGCGGCAGAGAGATAATAAGGCAATTTTTTGATGCTGGCAGAATTCACATCGAAAATGAGAATCGCAAGTTTGACGGGGTTCCAGTTTGGGTAGAAGGCGACTATATTTGTATTTACGATTCCCACGGCAGAATCGTGGGCTATTTTGGCGTGCAGCGCGATATTGGCGATCGCAAAAAAGCAGAAGCAAGCCTCAGAGATAGCGAAGAACGCTTTCGGGCAACCGTCGAACAAGCGGCAGTCGGAATTACCCACCCTGACACAACAGGCCGCTATTTGCGAGTCAATCAAAAATTCTGCGATATAGTGGGATATACTGCGAGCGAACTGCTGTCGCGAACTTGGATGGACGTTACTTACCCAGAAGATATAGATGCAGATTTAGAACAAAACAAGCAATTATTTGCCGGCCAAATTGACAGTTTTAAAATGGAAAAACGCTTACTGCACAAAGACGGCACTGTAGTTTGGGTAAATATTACAGTATCGCTAATCAAAGAACCGCTGAGCGGGGCAGTTTACAATCTAGTAGTGACAGAAGATATTAGCGATCGCAAAAAAACCGAAGCAGCACTGAAAGAAAGCGAAGAAAGGTTCCGACAGCTAGCAGAAAACATTGAAAGCGTGTTTTGGATGGTAAACGTTCAACGCCAGGAAATTATTTATATCAGTCCGGGTTACGAAAAGATTTGGGGCAGAAGCTGCGCTGATTTGTATGCTAACGGGCGCTTTTTTGCAGATTCCCTCCATCCAGAAGATCGCAAGCGCGTTATTGCTAATTTAACTAGACAAATTGAGTCTGAAGACGAGATAGAATATCGAATTGTCAGGCCGGACGGCAAAATCCGCTGGATTCGCGATCGGGCTTTTCCGATTAGAAATCAATCTGGTAAAGTTTACCGCATCGTGGGCATTGCAGTAGATATTACCGCACGCAAACACGCAGAAAAAACCATCCGCGAAAGTGAAGAACGCTTCCGCCAGTTAGCAGAAAATATCCAAGATTCCGTCTGGCTAATGTCTGCGGAATTCACCGATTTATTGTATCTGAGTCCAGCTTACGAACAAATCTGGGGGCGCAGTCGCGAAGAATTGTATGCTGATCCCTTAAAAATGATGGAGTGGGTGCATCCAGAAGATAAACATTTGTTGGAAGAGGCAATGGGGCGAGTGTTGCAGGGCGAGTCCACCAATACCGAATATCGGATTTTTCTGCCAGACGGCACAATTCGCTGGGTGTGCGATCGAGCTTTTCCCATTTACGACGAATCGGGCAAAATTTACCGCATCGCGGGTATTTGCGAAGATATCAGCGATCGCAAATTGACCGAGGCCCGCATCCAAGCAGCACTCCGCGAAAAAGAAGTATTGATCAAAGAGATTCACCACCGAGTCAAAAATAATATGCAGGTAATTTCCAGCTTGCTGCAACTTCAAGCTCAATATATTGAAGACGAACCGACGCTAGCTTTATTTGAAGAAAGCCAGACCCGTATCCATTCAATGGCTCTGATTCACGAGCAACTGTATCAATCCGAACATCTCGATCGCATCGCCCTTCCCCCCTACGTCGAAAACTTGGTTGCTAATTTGTATCAATCTTTTGGTTGCGGCAACACTGCCATCCAATTCAATCTCAACCTTGACCCAATTTATTTAAATATAGAAACAGCCATTCCTTGCGGTTTAATTATAAACGAAGTAGTTTCTAATTCCCTAAAATATGCTTTTACCCAAAGTGCGAAAGGTGAAATTAACATAGAATTTAATGAGTTAACTTCTCAGGAACTCCAATTAATTATTCAAGATAATGGTAGCGGATTTCCGCCTGGTTTCGACGTAGAAAATGCTGAAACATTAGGATTGCGATTAGTTAGAATGTTGTCTAGCCAATTAGATGCGAGTATTGCCATTGACAGTCAGTGTGGAACCTGCTACACTCTAATTTTTAAAGAGTTAAATTATCGGCGACGCATTTAAGGAAAAATGAACCAGATAAAAATTTTGGTTGTCGAAGACGAAGTTATTGTAGCGCAAGACATAGCAGGCAGATTAAAAAAACTGGGATATGCAGTAACAGCTACAGTTTCTTCAGGAGAAGAAGCAATTCAAAAAGCTCTAGAAACCCCGCCAGAGTTAGTGTTGATGGACATCGTGCTTAAAGGTGACATAGACGGGGTAACAGCGGCAGAGAAAATCCGAACTAATATGAATGTGCCGACAGTATTTTTAACAGCTTATGCCGACGCTCAAACGCTGCAAAGAGCGAAACTTACAGACCCATTCGGTTATATTATCAAACCATTTCAACAAAATGATTTGCGGGTGGCGATCGAGATTGCCCTGCACAGACACGAAATCGAAACCAAGATGCGAGAATCTCTCAAAGCTGCGGAAGCAGTCAGAGAGTCGGTGGAAGAAAAATCGCACCGCCAAAACCAGTATATTTCAATGGCCGCTCACGAATTGCGGAATCCCCTCAACGCGATTTTAATCTCTGCGGAACTCCTAGAGCTCGATCGAACTCGCAGCAGTGACGAATCGCAAGTTAGAACCCTGCGATTGGTGCACTCAGCTACCCAAAAGATGAACCAGCTAATCGATGATATGCTGTTCATGGGCAGGGCAGAAGCAGGTCAACTCAAATGTCATCCATTACCGATAAATTTAGTCGAATTTTGTCAAGACTTGCTCGCTCAATTGCAGTTAGGAAATGAAGCCAAGCATAAACTAACATTAATCCCCTCAGATGTTACCAGTGCAATATTAGATCAACAATTGCTGCACGGCATTATTTCTAACTTAATCGTCAACGCCATGAAATATTCCCCAAACGGCGGGCAAGTCACCTTGGAATTGGAATACCGTCAAGCAGGCGAAGGAGACAAAGAAGCTATTTTTTGCTTATCTCCTCAGTGTTTGTTTGGCAATTCCCTATTTACCAATATTAGCTCCCCCTTACTAATTATGCGTATCCGAGACGAAGGTATCGGTATCCCAGAAACTGAAGTAGGGAAAATATTTGAAATGTTCTACCGCTGCAAGAATACGGGAAAGATTAAAGGTAACGGTTTGGGATTAACAATTGTTAAAAAAGCTGTGGAATTGCAAGGAGGCGCGATCGCCTGCGAAAGCAAAATGGGCGTTGGTACAACCTTCACAGTCGCGCTTCCTTACGTAGCACTTTCCTGTTCAACTCAACGGCAAAAAATTTAAATTCCCCTACAAAAACTAATCAAAGTGTTGCAAAATCCAGTCCACCGCCACCGCTAAATTTGCTGCAATAAAATCCGGTTTAGTATGGTGCTGATACTCCCCACTCAACACGCTTTCCCCGTAACCAGTCTGCACCAAAATACCAGTACAGCCGGCATTGTGAGCCATATCAACATCAGTCGCTTTATCTCCTACCATAAAACTATTTCGCAAATCCAAATCGTATTCCCAAGCCGCCGCTACCAACATCCCTGTATTTGGTTTTCGCCAAGTCGAATACCGCGTAAATTCGGGGTTTGTTCCGCCTTCGGCTGCGCTTAAATAAGGACAGTAATAAAGAGCATCTAACCTCGCTCCTGCTTCATTTTCTAATAGCTGACACAGGCGTTTGTGCAAAGCTTCTACGTGGCTAATCGGATTATAATCCCTCGCTGGGCCCGATTGATTGGAAACCAAACAGCAAAATATTTTTTTGTCATTTAAACGGCGTACAGCTTGGGCTATTCCGGGGATTAAATGCAAATCTTCTACTTTGTGGATGTAGCCGACTTCGATATTGAGAACGCCATCTCTGTCAAGAAATACTGCTCGTTTCATTGTTGTATTGTTTTGGATATAATATAAAACTCGGTGGCAGAGGAATTGATATTACTTAAACTTTTCCTCCGCTAGTCCTCCCGCCTACCCGCTAGTCCGCCAGGGAATGAATTCCACGGGGCTTATAGCTAAAGTCCTCTAAAAGAGGACTGAATCATTCATTAGTCCTCTTTTAGAGGACTTTCGCTTTGAGGCAGGGGTTTCAACCCCTGTCGGACTATCGGTTTAACGTGTTTGTTGACTCCAATGGACACCGCCGTGTCCTCATTATGATTCTAAAATAGATTGTTTGCCTAGCCATTCGCGG
Source organism: Microcoleus sp. D2_18a_D3 (assembly GCF_036702455.1). Lineage (NCBI taxonomy): Bacteria > Bacillati > Cyanobacteriota > Cyanophyceae > Oscillatoriales > Microcoleaceae > Microcoleus > Microcoleus sp. D2_18a_D3. The sequence goes on along the minus strand of NZ_JAUBTK010000020.1, from coordinate 67,662 downwards.
AAACTATTATGATACAAATTATAGCAAATTTCTCCTCCAATTTCTTGTTTATTTAAGAACTCGATCCAATTGCCTAACACTTTTTCAACATCGTATTCATCCTGATCAATTATATTGGATATCGCACTTACAGACAAACCTGTTGTGGATTTTACCAAAACATTCAGCACAGACAACTCGATCGCCGATAAGCCATCACCTCTCATCCGCAGCCAGTGGTTTTGATAATACGCTGCTAAACCGGGAGGAAGTTCAGAGAGAAGTGAGGACTCTCCCAGATTAGCATCGGGGTGTGAATTCTCGGCGATCGCCCTTAACATCTGACTCAGATACATGAAATTGTTTTCGCTGACTGTGGCGAGTTGTTGGCAGAATTCGGGTTGAGTTAAATCCGGTGCGGTTGATAGGTATTGCTGAATGTAGTTAAGGACATCTTCGCGATTTGGGGCGGGATAATCTCTTAAATCGAGAGTTTGAGAGGGGGTTTCAATTAACAAACCGGATTTCTCTCTCAAAAACGGGCGGCGGGCGAGGATAAAATAAGTACGATCGCCCAAATATCTCGGCAGATAAAACAGATTGGTACTGGGAGGCTGACTCGTGCGGGCGATCGCGTCTACAGAATCAATGACAATTATCAACCGTTGGCGATCGGCTAATTTATCGCTAATTTGCTGAAGCAACAAAGACAGAAACCAACTCCCATCATCGGATTCGAGATTTGGAATTTGAGATTTGAGCTCGACAATTTCGGATGTTTCCCCATTGGCGGCAAGGTATTTGTCAATTAGTTGAGTGCAGACAGAAGCGAGAAAATCTTCAGCTCGATTTTTGCCCTCAACTGCTGCGTTGTAATAGATACTGCGAGGATGGGCGGTGACATATTGGGCGAGGATGGAACTTTTGCCGCAGCCGGGAGTGCCGACAATTGTGAAATAACCGCGGCTGTGGGAGTCCAGAAATTTGGAAATGCCAGAAAAAACAAACTTGCGCCCGACAAAATTCTCGGTTTTTTCTCGCAGGAGTTGCTGAAATTCTTTTGGGTAAGCGGCGGTAGAGATGGGAGTTGGCAGAGGTGAGGAATTCATGTTAGTGCCTCCATCCCTTCTAGCCGCAGGAAATATACGCGGCCGGATTCGTCGCCTGCCACAATTGTGACTCGATCGGGTGCAATAGCGCAACAAGAAATTTGGCTTTCACCAGTGAAAGTGGCAATGAGATTTCCACTCGTTAAATCCCAGACTTTGAGGGTGTTATCTCTTGAGCCAGAAACCGCCCGCTTCCCATCAGCAGTGACGGCTACTGCATATACCCAGTCGCTGTGACCATTGAGAGTAAACTGTTCCTTTCCAGTTGTTAAATCCCAGACTTTGAGGGTTTTGTCAATTGAACCAGAAATCGCCCGCTTGCCATCAGCAGTGACGGCTACTGCATTTACCGAGTCGCTGTGACCATTGAGAGTAAACTGTTCCTTTCCAGTTGTTAAATCCCAGACTTTGAGGGTGTTGTCATGTGAACCAGAAATCGCCCGCTTGCCATCAGCAGTGACGGCGACTGCTTTTATTACCCAACTGGTGTGACTGAGAGTAAACTGTTCCTTTCCAGTTGTTAAATCCCAGACTTTTAGAGTGTTATCTCTTGAGCCAGAAATCGCCCGCTTGCCATCAGCAGTGACGGCGACTGCATTTACCGAACAGGTGTGACCATTGAGAGTAAACTGTTCCTTTCCAGTTGTTAAATCCCAGACTTTTAGGGTGTTATCATCGGAACCAGAAATCGCCCGCTTGCCATCAGCCGTGACGGCGACTGCATTTACCCAACTGGTGTGACCATTGAGAGTAAACTGTTCCTTTCCAGTTGTTAAATCCCAGACTTTTAGGGTGTTGTCATGTGAACCAGAAATCGCCCGCTTGCCATCAGCCGTGACGGCGACTGCATTTACCCAACTGGTGTGACCATTGAGAGTAAACTGTTCCTTTCCAGTTGTTAAATCCCAGACTTTTAGGGTGTTATCATCGGAACCAGAAATCGCCCGCTTGCCATCAGCCGTGACGGCGACTGCATTTACCCAACTGGTGTGACCATTGAGAGTAAACTGTTCCTTTCCAGTTGTTAAATCCCAGACTTTTAGGGTGTTGTCATGTGAACCAGAAATCGCCCGCTTGCCATCAGCCGTGACGGCTACTGCATTTACCGAGTCGCTGTGACCATTGAGAGTAAACTGTTCCTTTCCCGTTGTTAAATCCCAGACTTTTAGGGTTTTATCTCTTGAGCCAGAAATCGCCCGCTTGCCATCAGCCGTGACGGCTACTGCATTTACCGAGTCGCTGTGACCATTGAGAGTAAACTGTTCCTTTCCAGTTGTTAAATCCCAGACTTTTAGGGTTTTATCTCTTGAGCCAGAAATCGCCCGCTTGCCATCAGCCGTGACGGCTACTGCATTTACCGAACTGGTGTGACCATTGAGAGTAAACTGTTCCTTTCCAGTTGTTAAATCCCAGACTTTTAGGGTTTTATCTCTTGAGCCAGAAATCGCCCGCTTGCCATCAGCAGTGACGGCTACTGCATTTACCGAGTCGCTGTGACCATTGAGAGTAAACTGTTCCTTTCCCGTTGTTAAATCCCAGACTTTTAGGGTTTTATCTCTTGAGCCAGAAATCGCCCGCTTGCCATCAGCAGTGACGGCGACTGCTTTTACCGAACTGATGTGATTATTGAGAGTACGCAGCAGTCCCCGGCCAGGGGGAGTTAAACAAGATGTCAAAGGACGCAACCAAGGTGCTGCTTTCCACTGCTTAGCTACCTCTGCCATTCCCTGAATTGCCGGAATGTTAAAGTGCAGCAAGTGCCCTAACAATTGCTCTGCGAGTTGCGTCTTATCTAGAGTCAAAATATCTGCTGAAATCCACAGTACCGCTTGAATAAAGTTCAGGGATTTAACTTTTTCTGAGTTATACTCTGGGTGAGTTAATGCTTCTGAATCGTCAACAAAATCGAAATCATCAATCAGTGCCTGCAGTCCAAAATCAGGATGCTGAATTTTTGCCATCAGGAAGTTAAAATCAGTCAGCGTTTGATAATATTTTCCTAAATTTCCAGACTTAACATAATTTGGCAGTAAGCTGCCCAGATAAGCACGTTGAAAGAAAAGTGGTTTGGCCTCTAACTTCTCAGCAAATTCTCCCATCTCACGCCATCCTCTTTTCTAAATACTCAGTAATCCGTTGATTTACTTCCTTAAAAAGCTTGCGCTTTGAATCCATCTCTCGTTTGCCTTTCAGAAAGTCAAAGAAACTAGCATGATAAATGGTGTAGCAGGTGTCTCCGTCTACCTTTTGTTTTTTCAAATACTCCACCCACTCATCTAAAACCGCTTCCACATCGCATTCATCTTCCTTAGCAATTCCAGCAATCATCTCGGAGGGAATCGGCGTTCCAATCTCTAACAAAATATACAATACAATCTCCATCAATTGCCCGGGCTTAGCTTCCATCCCCATCCGCACCCAATGGTTTTGATAATACTCTTGCAGCCCGTCGGGCAATTGGTTTAAACTTAAGTCATTGTAATCGCCCTTAGCAATTGCTGGCAAAACATAGCGCAAGTACATAAAATTATTTTCGCTTTTCTTTGCCAATTGTTCCACAAAGCTTGCATCGATAATGCCCCGCTCTTGAATCCACTTTCTCAGTCCATCCTTATAGTCAGAATCGGTATTTATAACAAATAGAATATACTCTTTGATATCATCTTGATTAAAAATGACATACTGGTCATCTCTCAAATCTAATTCTTTGATCGGAACTCCCGGAGATACAGACAGTCGCTTTTTACCGAGGTGATAAGGTCGCCTAGTCAGCAGCAAATAAACGTTATCTGGGAGAGTTGTCGGTAAATGTAAAAGATTTTCTCCCGCTTCTTGTTCGACTTCATCCAGTGCATCAACTGCAATTACCAAAGGTTGACCAGCAGTGAGTTTTCCCGCCACCTTTGCCAGTAACGTCGGTAAATCCGCATCTGCTGAATTTTGCAATTGATAGCGGTCAATTAATTGCTGGCGAATGCTCTTCAAAAACAATTCGGGTCGGTTGCGTCCTTCTACCAGAATATTGAAATAGCAGGGAGATTTATGTTCCGAGACGTATTTGGCAACAATGGAACTTTTGCCCATTCCCGCATCCCCGATGATTGTAAAATAACCGTGAGGATTTTCCGTAATAAAGTCCTGAAAAGCCTTAAAAACAAATCGGCGGCCGCAAAAGGTTTTAATTTTTTCTGCTAGGAGTGATTCAAACTCTGGCGGTAGCAAATTTTCGGCATTCCAATCTTTTGAATCAACAATATCTGTTGGTTCTATCCCTAATGCTTTAGCTATGTTGGTAACTTGCCATCTTTCTACACCATTAGGACATGGTTTTGTACCGAGTAAGCGCTTAAGTGTGTCCTCACCAACCTTAGCTTTTGTCGCTAGTTTTGCTATCGTCAATTCAGCTTCTTGGTATGATTCTCTGAGCTTGATTTTTCCAGTTGGACTCGATTGAACTTTATCGGATTCGCGCATAGTAGGTTTTTAGGTATGGTTGTTAGTTTTTTAGTTAATTCGATAATTCGACAGTTGGACAGTTAGATCGCACTTACATTCTATATTTATTACGCACTCCGAGGCTGATAAACCGGGTTTTTCCCCGGATATACGAGCTACAACGAAGTATTTCGGAAAAACCCGGTTTCTGGAACCCATGCGTAAATCCTAATTTAATTACTTGTTTCTGACTAGGGCAGATAGGTTTTAATCTCCTGCCCTATCTGCCCTACATTTTAGGGCAGAACACAAATTAAAACTAGCCCTATCTGCCATTGAGTCTCCCTTTTTGCTCCAGTATTCTAGTTAGAGAAACACTATTTAGAAGAGCAAATCGTTATGAACCACAATATTAACCGTGCCGTCAGATCCTTGCCACCCGTGATTCTCATGGTAGGTGTAGGACTTCTATATTCTCATAAAATCTCAGTGGATGAATTCACTGCTTCCGCCAATGCCTTGATAGGTTTTAGCAGAATTGAGTATGCTCAATCTAAGGAAAAGAAGAAGGTATTGCAGCAGGAGATCGATCGACGAAAAGAAAGCTAAATCTAGGCGACGCAGGGCACGGCAATGCCGTTTCCCTACCCCCAAAATAGGAGGAGACGGCAGTGCCGTTTCCCTACACCAAAATGCTCGATCGCCCTAGATGAAATATGCAACCATCGCCAAATTAATTGTAGGGACACGGCACTGCCGTGTCCTGACTTAGATATCCTAGTTCTTAGCCGCCCCAAACCTTCTTCAAAACATCTTGAGGAGAGATGTCTGCCATTTTGCCAGTAGGAGATTTAATGCCCAAAAATCGATCGCTCTTTGGCAACAATTTCGCCGGTTCAGTTGGGCCAAACAAAGCTATTGTATAAGTTTGAACCGCCACAGCTAAGTGCATCGGCGCACTGTCAGTACATATCATCAAATTAGCAGCAGCAATAGTGGCAGCCAACTTGCCGACATCATCCGGCGAGATAACTTTTACATTCGGACATAACTCGACTAACTTTTTCACGAAGTCTGCATCTTCGGGCCCTTTCACAACAACAACGGGCAAATTCGGCTGCCGCTGCTGACAATCTTCAATTATTTGCTTCCAGTTGTCTGTAGGGTAAATTTTGTCAATACCTTTAGACACAGCTAATTGACTCGAACCGCCGTGAATTAGAATGTAACCGCTTTCTTTGATTCCCAACCGCTGCTGTTCGGCTTCCGCCCACTGAATGTCCTGTTTTGGTACATTAATTGCGATCGCCGGACAAGGATTTTTAATGTTGAATCCTTGCAGCAAATCGTGGTACATTGAAGCCGCGTACTGTTCAGTTTTCAGCGGTATCGCAGCGGTGAGAAATCGAGCACCGTTGGTTCCCGAATAGCCAACTCTCTGCGGAATGCCGGTCAGCCACAGCAAAAGTCCTACAGTCCACCGCTGGCCGAGGGAAATCACTGCTTCGTATTCGCGATCGCGAATTACGCCCAGTAAATTGCCCAAATCTGCCATAGCGTTGCGGTCTTTGAAATTGTACGTCAAGACTTCTTTGACGGATTTGCAGACTCGGTAAGCACCCTTTGCCCTCGGTTCCACGATGACATCAATTTGCGCGTCGGGATAAGACTGCTTGAGGTCATCAAGAGTGGGGAAAAATAAAATTTGGTCGCCAATCCCGCCAGGGACAAGTGCTAGTATTCGCATCATAAACGATCGGGCTATTATTGATCGAGGTAGCTCTCAGAGATCGGCTCTCAACTATCAGCTTATAGTATTTCTAGACCTTAAAAGCTACTGGCTGACAGCTAAACAACTGACTCAAAAGTACAGGACGCTCTTATTATATATATCTAGTTGGGTTAAAAACGGTTAGTAAATGCACTTATTAATTCCTGCAGCGGGTTCGGGGCGACGGATGGGGAGTCAGCGGAACAAACTGCTGCTGACTTTGCTCTCTAAACCTTTGCTGAGTTGGACTTTGGCTGCGGCTGAAGCTTCGCAGCACATTAGCTGGATTGGCATCATGGGCCAGCCAGACGATTTTCCTGATTTTAAAGCAATTCTGAGCGATTTATCTTTGGTTAAGCCCGTGGAACTGATTAAAGGAGGCGCTACCAGGCAAGAGTCAGTTTACAACGGTTTGCAGGCTTTGCCCCCCAATGCCGATCGAGTGTTGATTCACGACGGCGCGAGGTGTTTGGCAACTGCTGAATTGTTCGATCGATCTGCAGAGGCCCTCTTGACCTGTCCCGGCTTGATTGTCGCCGTCCCGGTCAAGGATACGATTAAGGTCGTAGATGAGCGTCGGATCGTGCGAGACACGCCAGACAGAAGCAATTTGTGGGCAGCCCAGACTCCCCAAGGATTTGAAGTGAAATTGTTAAAGCAGTGTCATGAAGAAGGGCGACAGAAAGGTTGGGAAGTGACAGACGATGCGGCTTTGTTTGAAAAATGCGGTTTACCAGTGCAAATTGTGGAGGGAGAAGAGACGAATTTGAAAGTCACAACACCGGTTGACATGGCGTTAGCTGAATTTATTTTGCGACAGAGATACGGGGAATAGTTTTAAATTGTGTAAGGGGAATGCGACTCAGCTATGTTGTCGTCATTAGGAGAAAATCTGTAATACAAGTGGAGGATGAAAGCAATGGAATATAGCGGTACATGGCGGATCACAGAGATGGCAATGTGGGATAGTGATTATTTGGACATGGAAGTTGAAGCCTATATCGAGATTGATGAAGCAGGTTCAGGAGAATTTCAATTCGGTTTAGTATCAGGTGAAATTGACGGCGAAGTCGTAAAAGATGGAAAGGATCAGCGATTTGAGTTTACATGGGACGGTAATGACGAGAACGATGCTGCATCTGGTAGCGGTTGGCTCAAATTAAAGGATAAAAACTCGGTAGATGGTCGAATCAAATTCCACCAAGGCGACAGTTCTAGTCTTGTTGCAAAGCGCATGAAATAGGCAATCAGCGCTCGTACTATTTTAGGCCATTTTTTTTACCGCAGATGAACTCAGATAAAATCCCATCTGTGTTCATCTGCTGATATCTGCGGTCACAAAATCCCAATCTGACCAATAACCAATAACAACTGGCTTAAGTTTATCATGAAGGATTAATCGGAAACTCGCCCTCACTCTCAACATCTATCACACTTGTAACTACATCCAAAAACGCAAACACGGCCGGAACTAACAGCGCATCCCTCAAAACAGCCACCCCAATTACCCTTTCAAAATCCGCCGGTAAACTGCAAACTTTCACCGAAAGAGGTATCGGTTCCGCAGCCAAACGCGGCAGAATTGCTGCACCCAAACCTTGCATCACCATACTGACAATAGTTGAATCTTCGCTGAGTTCGTAAGCGATATTTAAGGGAAACCCCGAAGTTGTCAAATATTTTCGCAGCGGTACAGAACAAGCATTTTCCACCGGCTGCAAAATCAACGGATAAGCCGCTAATTCTTTCCAGGTAATCTTAGCACTTGACAATTTGGCAGTTGGCGGCAGCAACACAACATATTTATCCCGCAAAATTTCTCTAGTTTCAAATTCATCCGAGATGGGAAGAGAGACAAAACCGATGTCTGCTTTGCCCGATCGCAAAGCCTCTTCCACAGCTTGGGTATAATAAACTTCGGCAATGCTGACCGTAATTTTGGGAAAGCAACTGCGAAATTTAGCAATAATACCCGGTAGGATATGAGTTGCGACACTCCGAAAAGTAACTATCCGTACCTGGCCTCCCTGCAAACCTTTTTCCAAATCCGCTTCTTTGACCATCATTTCTAAGGCGCAGGCTATTTGACGCCCGTGACTCACTACCCTTTCCCCCACCGGCGTCAGTTGAGCACCGTGTCGCCCCCGGTGGAACAATTGCACTCCCAATTCTGTTTCTAAAGAGGCGATGGCGTGGCTGACGGCGGATTGGGACAGTTCCAATTGCAAAGCCGCCTCGCTAAAGTTTTCACAGTCTGCTACAGCTATCAAAGCTTGAATCTGAGAGAGTTTCATCCGCCGCGTATTGATTTCGTTCATAGCGTTTGTGCCAGTAGTACCCAAATTGTCACAAGGGCTTCGATATATCGATTTTATTCATACAACCTATGCAAGCAATGCTTTGATTGTCCATTGCCCCAGAGTTAAGGTTAATTTATCAGGTAACAGATAGACTTTTACAGGACTTGCACGATAACCATATTGTGCTGTAATTGCGATGACGTTATTGCAGCTAAAAGCTATTTTTTGTAATTTTATTGGTGCAATGTTTGTAGGAGTTATCACTTTAAGGTGTTGGCTATGTCTACTTACAACAGTCGGATAAACCCCCGAATAATGATGTTTTTTTTGATAGCGGAGCGAGCTAAACCATCCGAAAAACATAAAGGGCTATCTCTCTTTTCAGCTATAAAAAAAATTGGGCATTTTTTGCTCTACCTCATTTCTAGTGAGGACGAACTGAGAATTTGGCAGACGTGCGATCGCTATGGTAACACTTGGTGGCACGGTTGCGATCGCGCGACAGGTCGTTCTACCTGCGTGGCGACGGATGATGAAATGCGCGCTTGGATCGATCGGCGTTATTGCCAATAGTAGTGTGGGTTGCGTAGAAATGAACTGAAATACAGTCCTCGATTAGCAATTACCCATTAGCAATTACCCATTAGCAATTACCAATTACCAAGTAGGAGATGCTATGCTTCAAATATCTTCCGAATGTGCAGCGCCAGATCGCATTATTCTGATGGAAAACGAGGTATACAGATTGCCTCAAACTCATCGAGAAATTCAAGTTTTGTCAGGAATTGCTTGGATCACGGTTGACCAACAGGACATCATCTTGCAAAGCCCTGAAAAAGCATCGCTTCCACCCAGCAAAAACTTTGCTGTCATATCCGCTCTCAACAATATGCCGCTGATTATGGCAGTCTGGCAAGACAAAAACCCAGTCAGAACCTAGAGATTGAGAAAAAATTTGGCAGGAACACCCCAAAAAGCTCTATCTTAATAGTTATCACTTAGCTATTGGAGGACTCGATCGGTGCACTGCCGCTCTTATCACTTCAGCTATCTCGCAGCTATAAGTATTGTGTTATCGCCCGCACTCACCTTGCTGGCAATTTCAGACGCCCGGGCTTATGCCCCAATTATAAATGCGAGGCGCGCCCAAGCGAGCGAGCTCGCTCAGGCAACTGACCCCAAAACGCAAGCAGACGAACTCTTTGAAACAGGAGTAAAACAGCACCGCGAGGGTTTGTTTCGAGAAGCAATTCAGAGTTTTGAGCAAGTTTTGGCAATTCGCAAGCAACTAGGCGACCAAGCGGGAATCGGAGAAACCCTCAACAATATGGGGGAAGTTTATGGCGAAATGGGTTTGAGGCCCAAAGCTTTGGAAGTTCTGCAGCAAGCTTTAGTCATTCACCGAGAAATCAGCGGAGGGCGTCGTACCGCGCGCACTCTCAATCTCATAGGTTTCGTCAACCGGATTGGGGACAATTTTTCCGAAGCGATGAAACTGCACCAAGAAGCTTTGGAACTTGCCAAAACTACCGACGACCAAATTGAAATTGGAGAATCCCTCCACAACATCGCGGCCGTGTACGCAGAACAGGTCAATTACGCCAAGGCGATCGAATTTTACCAGCAAGCGCGGACGATTCGCACGGCCGCCGGCGATCGGCGCGATTTAGGTCGTACCCTCAATAACATGGGCGGGGTCTACTACAACATCGGCGACTTTAATAGAGCGATGGAATTTTACCACCAAGCTTTAGCAATTCGCCGGGAAATCGGAGACCGGGCTGGCGTCGGCCGCCTCCTCAACAACATGGCACTTACCTCCCGCAAACTCGGCAAAGATACTCAAGCGCTGATCTATTTTCAGCAAGCAATACCGATGTTAGAATCTATCGGTGACAAGACAAGTATCGGACGCTTGCTCAACAATATGGGCGCAATTCATGAAAGTCTCGGTCAAAATGCTCAAGCTCTAGAATCCTACGAGGGAGCTTTAAAAATTGCCCGCGAGGGCGGCGACAAAGCCGGAGAAACTACAGCGATGGAGGGCATTAAGCGATTGTCTTCCGGTCAGCTTGTACCGCAATAAGAGTAGTTAGTAAGTCGGGTCGAAGGAAGTAAAACCAGATATTTAAGAAAGTGAAAATGATAGATTTTTGAACAATAACTTGCTAGGATTGCCTGGATGTAACATTAATCAGCCAGTGCCCCGCAACGATATTGACCGTATCAGAGAGAAAATTCGCCTCCGCCAGTACGATATGTCAGCCCACGCAATGGAAGAAATGGCTGAGGACTTGCTGACTATCCTGGATGTAGAAGAGGCGGTTCTGAGCGGTCAAGCGATTTTAGATTTTAGATTTTAGATTTTAGATTAAAGAATTGAAGCATTGACCCCACGGATAAATACGTTCGGCAAGTTTCATCGGATACAGGTTTTTTATTTCTGGACGGATGAATCCGGGGGCTTGTATCCTGGATGCTTTGGGTCAGATTATCCTGGTTGAAAAAGACGACCCCAGAGGTACAAAATATGTAGTAGTGGGGACTGCACTGGATCGACAAACACCTGTTGGAGTGGTTGGACGTTTCGCTAGTAACGGACGTTATCTAATCATCAGGCTTTATGAAGTCACTCAACTTAATGGCTAATCGTATGTATAAATACAGATGTGAGTATTGCGAAGGAACCGTTCAACCCCGCACTGTCAAGCGCGAGGCATTCAAACATAAAAATGGATTTGTCATTCTTGAAGATGTGACCATCGGTGTTTGCGATAACTGCGGCAATCGATACTATTCAGCCGATATTCTTCATGCGGTTCATGCCGTTGCAACTGGAGCGAGATTGCCTGAAAGAACCGAACAAATTCCGGTTACTCATTTAGAATCAGCATAACCAGTGGAGCGCTTTAATTGCATTAAAACGCTGTGACGATAAAGGAGACTGTCCGGGGGTTAAGATTGGAAGCGATCGATCGACTTTTGCAACGATTTGGCATTCCTCTGCAAGTCGTTGTATAATTGGTTGCCCAAAATATATAACTCAAAAAGAGGAAAAAGGCTTCAGGGGCGCTATAATTTGATTGAGATCGCTATCGAAAGATAGAAACAATTTCTGTAGTAATTTGTCTGCCAGAGCGGCCGCACAACCATTAATCTAAGCTATGGATATCCGTACCGAAAAGCCAGAAGATGTAGAAGCTGTTCGCAACATTAATATTGCGGCATTCGGGCGAGAAAATGAGGCTAACTTAGTCGATCGATTGCGGGGAATTGCATCTACATTTGCCTTCGTTGCGGTACAATCCGATCGCATTGTCGGACACATTTTCTTCAGTCCGGTTGTCGTCGAAGGAAAATGTTCTAGGAATTTGTCGATTCTGGGGTTGGCGCCAGTCGCAGTTCTTCCCGAATATCAGCGCCAAGGTTTAGGAACGCTGATGATCCAGCAGGGTTTAGAAGAGTGCAGACGATCGGGATTTCAAGCAGTAGTTGTGCTTGGTCATCCAGATTTTTATCCGCGTTTTGGGTTCCTTCCTGCTAGTAGAAAGAGCTTAAAATGTGAATATGATGTGCCCGATGAAGCGTTTATGGTGTTGGAGTTAGAAAGTGGAGCTTTGCAGGATTGCAGCGGAACGGTGAAGTATCGATCGGAGTTTAGTCTATGCGAGTGATATCCAATCCGGGTGCATCGGATTGGCTGACGAAGAGCTCGCGAGTCAGAAAAATTCTTAAACGAGCGCCCATATCTGAGTTACCTTGGTAGATCCCTTATCCGTATTTACTTATCTTTACATAGTTGGGTTTTTTGTATCTACCTATGGCAACTTTCTCTGCATCTTTGCTACTTTCTTTTTGACCCATAACGCGCTGCAAAATCGCCTCTACTTTCGCAGCAAATAGAGCATTTCCTCTCTGCCTCGGTCGCGGCATATCAATAGAACAGTCCATTGCAATCTGACCATTTTCTATTAAAATAACTCGGTCAGCTAGCAGCACTGCTTCTTCTACGTCATGAGTGATCAGTAGCGCGGTAAATCCTTTTTCTTGCCATAAATTTTCTAACAATTGCTGCATCTCAATGCGAGTCAAAGCATCCAACGCGCCGAGGGGTTCATCAAGCAGCAGTAAATCAGGTTCGCAGGCAAGGGCTCTTGCTAAAGAAACTCTCTGCTTTTGACCGCCGGAGAGTACCGCCGGCCAATCGTTGGCGCGATCGCCAAGCCCTACCGCGTCAAGGACTTGCATCGCTTTGTAGTGCGTGTTTTCTTTGGCCGTGAGTAGCCCTAATTTCACATTTGCCACCACTTTTTGCCAAGGTAGTAGCCGTGCATCCTGAAACATCATTGTCACTTTAGAGTTGAGTTTGCGGGACGCCTTTCCATCTAGAAAGACAGTGCCTTGAGTGGGAACTTCTAGTCCGGCGATTAAGCGCAGTAAGGTACTTTTGCCACATCCGCTGCGACCTACAATTGCTACAAATTCTCCGGGATTTATTTCTATGTTGATATCCCGCAAAATTTTAATATTTCCAAATGACTTCTGGAGTCCTACTAATTCTAGACCTATTCCTGAGAGTGGTGATTCCATTCTAAAAAACCTCCATATCGCAATCTATGCCACAGGCTAAAAACCTTTTTCGCTGTCAAAGGTGGCTGTTGAGCAAATGCCAATTCGTCTCCTACTCATCGGTGGTGGTGAATAGCAGATTAGCATTTCTAAATTTAATCTACGGTAACTCTGTCCAATTACAGGAGTTTGTGATTAAACAAGATTATTGCATAGGTATCTACAAAAAGCAAGATAATTTTTCGCCGAACTTCTGCGGCTTTGATAAATAATTGTTCAGAACAAGCAAACCCTGTTCCTGTAAAGGTTCTGTTTTTGAGTCCGGTGGGATTATGCTGTATTTGGAAGAAAAAACCTGACAGTTGATTCCCGCCGAGATTCGCGATCGCGCAAAATTTGCCTAAGAGTTATCAAACTTTACATCTCAACTTACTTGCTTTTTAAAATTGACTGTGCTAGCTTACTATCTATTAAATACGGTAAATCTACACACTTACCGTATTATAAGCGATACAGGAAATCGTTCATTTTTAAATGAGTCAAAAATAGGAGGACTATTAAATGCCTAATGTTATTGCGATCGCAGGTAGCCCGTCTCATCCATCCCGCTCCTTTGCCGTGCTGGAATACGCCCGCCGCGCTGTCGAGAAAGAGGGACTGAGTACGGCCTCTATCAACATCCGCGATCTCCCGCCAGAGGTATTAATTTACGGACAATTCGCGAACCCAGACTTAAAAGCAGTCAATGATTTAGTAGTAGAAGCCAAGGGCATAATCATCGCCACACCTGTTTACAAAGCAGCCTACACAGGCGTACTCAAAGCTTACTTAGATTTGCTCCCGCAGAAGAGTTTAGCTGGTAAAGTTATTCTCCCCATAGCCACCGGAGGTACGCTGGGTCACTTATTAGCAATTAACTACGCCCTCAAACCAGTGTTATCCGAGCTGGGCGCTAGTCATATCTTGGCTGGTGTCTATGTTTTAGACACGCAGATCCAAAGTTATGACGAAACAAGCGTACAACTTGAAGAGGAAACAGAACAAGGATTGCGATCGCAGTTGCAAGAGTTTGTTGGTGCCCTGCAAACTGGCAAACCCGAATTAGTTGGAAGTCTCTGATCGGAAAGTTACCAACAAACAATATTATTGTTTATGCTCAAAAGACTGATTTCATTCCTTGCTCAATTATGGCGATCGCACCTTTCCCTAGCAGCGCTATTTCTATTGGGAATCAGCTTAAATTGGGCGATCGCCTCCTGCAATACTCCCACCCCTACGGGATCTGCAAGCCCCGCCGCTTCCTCCGCAGCAGCTCAAGCTCAGGTAGTCCGCATCGGCCATCAGAAATTAGACCCCTTCACGCTAGTCAAAGCCAGAGGCGGGTTAGAGAAACGCTTGCAGCCTCTAGGCATATCCGTTGAGTGGAAAGAATTTCAGGCAGGCCCCCCGATGTTGGAAGCGCTAAACGCCGGCAGCATCGACATCGGGCGCACCGGGGACGCTCCTCCAGTCTTTGCCCAGGCTGCTAACGCACCCCTACTTTACATTGGCGGTAGCGCCCCCAAAGACCGCAGTTCAGGTATTTTAGTTCCTGCTAATTCACCAATTCAAACCCTGGCAGATTTGCGGGGTAAGAAAATAGCTTTTACAAAAGGTTCAAGCGCCAATTACCTGTTAGCAAAAGCACTGAAATCCGCAGGGATAAAATGGACTGAGATTGAGCCTGCCAACCTGACACCAGCCGATGCCAGAGCTGCCTTCCAACAAGGTAACGTAGATGCTTGGGTAATTTGGGACCCGTTTTATGCAGCAGCTCAAGCGCCAAAAGATGTTCGTGTTGTTAAAGATAGTAAAGGACTAGCAGCTAACCGAGATTTTTACTTAGCTAATCGCTCATTTGCTCAGTCTAATTTCAAAATTATTGAGGCAATTAGAGAAGAAACTCAAGCAGTAGCGACTTGGGCGGATGCGAATCCCGCAGAAGTAGTCAAGATTCTCGCTCCCCTTCTGAAAATTGATGCTTCTATCTTAGATGTAGTAACTCGACGGCGGAGTTATGGATTTGAACCGATCCAAGCTGATATGGTGGCCGAGCAACAGGAAATTGCGGATACTTTTTTTGAACTCGGGTTAATTCCCAAGCAGCTCAAAGTTGAAGAAGTAATTTGGAAACCAGGTAATTAAAAATCCCCGCTTGTGGGTAGATGTTGGATAAAGCAAAACACCTGATATCTTCTACCTTCCAAATAGCGGGGGTGAAGACGATGCTGGGGAACCGCGCTGGGATTACAGGAAAGGTCAGCCCCATTGGTTGCGTCACGCCCACGCTTCGCATTCACTAGACAGGGGCGCGCCGATTCATTTGGTGCAGCAGACGTTAGGGCATGAATCGGTAGCGACTACTTCCAGGTATCTACACGCACACGCCCAAACGACAGCAACAGCTTGTATCTGCCAGGGTAAAAGGTAACTTTCCTTGCATCTTTTTCAATATTATGGGATATTGAATTGAAAAAACTAATTCAAATAGAAACTTATGGCAACTGAGCAAGAGCTTCAATCTCTTTTTAATGCCTTGGATGGCGATCAAGATGGCAAAATATCGAGTAATGAGCTTTTTTTAAGTCCTGGGTTAAATGCAGTCATTTTAGCAGAAACAGGTACTAGCCCTGCGGAACTGCTAGCGACGTATCGAGATGAAGAGGGTAATATTACCTTTGAAGACTTGAAACAAGCTGTTAAGAAAGCAGGGAATTTAGTAGAATAAGCGCGATCGCCCAGCTAGCAGCGATTGAAATAAAATCATTGATCCAAGTGGATGAGTGTCTTCCCCTGGTAATAGTTGCAGTAGTTATAGGGCAAAAAGCGATCGCTGACTACCAAGGATAAGAACTTGCTTCTTATCCTTTCATCTGGCAGGGATTTAAGCCCCAGTTGACATTAGAGTTATAATGTCGGCAGTGGAGAACCTTTTTTCTTTGAGCTACCTCCGAAAATCCCCTTGACAACTGGCTTTGAGCCTTAACTTGTCACCAATGGGTGACTGTTTACAAAACTTGCTGGCGCAATTGGGGAAAAACCTTTGCAACTTTGTTCAGGACATAATCGCCGTAAGTGCCGCGAAACTCGTGAACGCTGGCTTTATCCCAACGTTCGTTCTTGTTGTCACCGACGATCGCTCCCTTGATTTCGATCGGGTGGAGTTCAGCATTGAAATTGGGATCGAAGAAGAATGGAAATGAGAGGCGAGCCTGTCCTGACACATTCTTGACTCGATGAGGAGTAGACCGATAAAGTCCACAGGTGAGACGATCGAGCATATCGCCAATGTTACAAACAAATGAGTTGGCGATCGGGGGAGCATCAATCCAGCCTGATTTTGTCTTCACTTGCAACCCACCTAAATCATCCTGCTTGAGAATCGTGAGCAAACCGTAATCGGTATGCTCTCCCACTCCCCAGGATTGCTCTTGCGGATTGCTTTGTGGTGGATAGTTAAAGATGCGAAATAAAATCAGGGGATCACTCGTATAGCGATCGCGAAAATAAGAGGCATCTTCGCCCAAACTCAGGGCAATTCCAGCCATTACTGCGTGACCCACTTGGGTCATAACTGCTAGATACTCCAACACTGTTTCGCGAAACAGGGGAATCTCTGGAAACAGATTCGCTCCAAACATGGGAACACCTGCTTGAACAGCCGGATGGGTTTGATTCAATTCCGATCCGAAATAAATTCCTTCTTTCAAATCTGGTTTACCATTCGTCAGTTCACCTCCAACCGGAAAGTAGCCGCGCCATGCCCGACCGCCCAGCGCCATCCGAATTTGCATTTTGGTTTCTAAATCTAGAGCAAAAAACTGACGGCTCAGTTGCTCCAAACGGTTTTGCAAGCCTTTGTCTACACCATGCTCAACAATGTAAAAAAAACCTGTGTCGCGGCAAGCTTGTCGGATTTGGTTTGCAACAGCATCTAGGCCATTATCCGATACCAGCGAACTAATATCGATAACGGGAATCTGAGAAACATCTACTGTTAATTCAGTTGCCATAGAGATGGATTATAAGTAGTTAAGATTGAACGCCTTTTATAATTTGAATTGTTCATCCACCGGAATTTGATAGCCATTTGCCAGTCGATTGGTAGCGTTTGCGGTTGCCACGATCGCCATCAGTTCCCCAAATATGGCATCATCCATTCCCTTGGCTCGCCCTGCGGCTGTATGAGATGAAATGCAGTATTGGCAACCATTTGTAACGCTGACAGCAATGTAGATTAACTCGCGGGTCAGGGGATCGAGTTCTCCCGGACCCGTCATCACCTCCTTCACATTCTGCCAGGTACGTTGCAGGGTAGGTGGATGGTTGGCGATCGCTTTCCAAAAGTTGTTGATGTACTCGGTTTTGCGTGTGGCACGAATGTCGTCATAGACTGCGCGTACTTCATAATTTGCGTCTTCGTATTCAATCAAATGGCTCATAGTTGTACAGGGGTTTGTAGCTGTAAATTCTAGAGTAACTAAGAAAGAAAAATGGGACACTCTCATCTTTCTTTCTTATTGCTGCTTTTTTCTCGCTAAGCTGGCTGATAATTGGGATGCCAAGCAAGCCATTTCTCTTCTAACTTCCTGGCGATCGCATCTGCAAACTTACCCAACAAAGCATACATAATAATGCTCAACACCACAACATCAGTTTGCAAGAACTCGCGAGCATTCATTGCCATGTAACCAATACCAGAATCCGCAGCAATTGTTTCTGCGACAATCAGCGTCAGCCACATAATCCCCAATGAATATCGCAGACCTACCAAAATTGAAGGCAAGGCCCCAGGCAAAATAATTTTCCACAAAAGAGACGTGGTACTCAATCCATAAACTTTTCCCATTTCAATCAATCCGGCATCTACGCTGCGGATGCCGTGAAATGTATTGATATACATTGGAAAGAATACACCCAAAGCTACCAAAAACAATCGAGCCGGATCGCCAATTCCAAACCACAAAATCACTAGGGGAATTAAGGCGAGGTGGGGAACATTACGAACCATTTGTACAGAAGTATCTAGCAGCTTTTCGGCGATTGGAACCAGACCATTGACGAAACCAAGAGTCAAACCAATTCCTCCGCCGATGATGAAACCAACGACGGCACGCCAAGCACTAATTCCGATATGGTGAAACAGTTCCCCGGTAATTGCCAATCTAACTCCGGCACTTAAAACACCTGTTGGGGCGGGTAAAACTCTTGTGGAAAGCCAACCCACCTGCACCAATAATTGCCAGCTAACAATCAGGAGCATTGGGACAATCCAGGGGATTACCTGCTGAAAATAGGGGTTGTTGAGCCATTTTTTATTCATGACGCACTCGTAGGAATAACTTGTTGGTGGAGAAACTTTTCGTTGGCAACAATTTCGCCAAAAGGACTAAACATTTGCGGTTGATTTACAGTCGGTTGGTTCTTCAACGGCAAGCGGGGGAATAGCAATTCAGCGACTCGATACGCTTCTTCTAAGTGGGGATAACCGGAAAAAATGAAAGTTTCAATCCCCAAGTCGGAATATTCCAATATTCGCTCGACAACGGTATCGGGATCTCCGACTAAAGCAGTACCAGCACCGCCTCTTACTAACCCAATTCCGGCCCACAAATTGGGGCTAATTTCTAGAGCTTCGCGGTTGCCTGCGTGCAGTTGAGTCATCCGCTTTTGCCCTTCAGAATCCATTCTGGCATAAGCTTTTTGGGCGGCCGCGATCGCATCTTCATCGACATATTTAATCAATCGATTTGCATCCTCCCAAGCCTCGCTTTCAGTTTCGCGTACAATGACGTGAAGGCGAATCCCAAACCGCACAGTTCTACCCTGTTCTGCAGCTAATTTTTTCACAGCTTCAATTTTTTTTGCCACTTGTTGTGGCGGTTCTCCCCATGTCAGATAAACATCAATATGTTTTGCTGCAATTTGTTGTGCGATCGGCGACGAACCGCCAAACCATAACGGAGGATAAGGAGTTTGTACAGGTGGAAATAGAACTTTCCCGCCCTTAACTTGGAGATATTCACCGCTAAAATCGACTTCTTGCTCTCGCACATTAGTCGAGTTACTTGCTTCAAGCATTGCCCTCCAAACAGTCAAGAATTCATCAGTCAATTCATAACGTGCGTCGTGACTCAGATGCACTCCATCTCCAGCTAATTCAACCGGATCGCCGCCCGTAACCACATTAATCAGCAAGCGCCCGTTAGATAATCTGTCAAAGGTTGCTGCCATCCGTGCTGCTACCCCAGGAGACATTAATCCCGGACGAATTGCTACTAAAAAACGCATTTTTTCCGTTACAGACATGAGGGAAGAAGCCACTACCCATGCGTCTTCGCAAGAGCGTCCCGTCGGAAGTAGAGCGCCCGTAAATCCTAAATGGTCAATGGCTTGGGCGATTTGCTTTAAGTAGGACAAACTGCCAGATCGCCCTCCAATTCCGCTCGCTAAATACCGTCCGTCTCCGTGAGTTGGGATAAACCAAAATAATTCCATTTGCCTTAGTCTCCATCACTATTTATTGTTTAGTTACCTGAGCCACTTCACTAATTTTGATCTGTTTGGGAAGCAGCTTCAAATCCAAGAAAGTATCAGCAACTTTTTGTTGATAAGTGATGACTTCCGCTGTAATGGGCTGCACGCCGTAAGGCCGTCTCCGTGCCACTTCCTCTAAAGTTGGAACGTCAATACCAAGAGCGGGAGATAGCAGTTTTGCTACCTCAGTTGGTTGAGTCGCCGCCCATTCATCGATTTTTTGAAGTTCCTCTAAAATTGCCTTAGTCCGGTCAGAATATTGGTCGTTAAAAGGTTTAGCAGCTAGATAGAATTCCCGATTAGCTACAAGCCCTTCTCCATCCTTAAGAACGCGAGCATCAGTAGCTCGTTTCGCTACTGTAAAAAACGGGTCCCAAATCGCCCAAGCATCAACGCTACCTTGTTCAAAAGCTGCCCGCGCCTCTGCTGGCGGCAAGTAAATAGGCTGAATGTCGCTATATTTTAATCCGGCTGCTCTTAATGCTTCTACTACTAGGTAGTGCACGTTTGAACCCTTATTAAATACAACTTTTTTGCCTTTCAACCCAACCACATCTTGAATGGGAGAATCTTTCGGTACTAAGATAGCTTCGCCTTTAGGATTAGGAGGCTCATTAGCAACATATACTAATGGTGCGCCAGCGGCTTGTGCGAAAATAGGCGGTGCTTCTCCTGTATGACCAAAGTCAATACTGCCTGCATTCAAAGCTTCTAGTAATTGAGGACCAGCGGGAAATTGAAGCCACTGTACAGAAATGTTTTGCGAGGCCAAACGCTTCTCTAAACTGCCTCGTGATTTAAGGATGCTTAGAGTTCCATATTTTTGATAGCCAATCCGAATTACATTGCTCTGTTGTGAGTTAGAACTAGCCACCGATGTGGCAGCAGAAGTTGGGGCTGTAGTTGTATTTGTTTGCTGAGTAGGAGCACAGGCTGAGACTGTCAAACTCAAACTGAAGCCAATTGCAAAAAGTAAAGCAAAGGTCTTGATAGAACTATGTTTGAGTTTGCTCCAAAGATGTCTCAATCTGCCTGGAAATCGGTTTTCTTTCAATGGGGTTAACATTGTCTATTCCTGAATTTAAGTGCGGAAAACCAAGAAACGTAATAGCCATGCAAGAACTGAGCTAATCATTATTGACTAGCATACTCCGAAAAGTCGAGCGATATACCGTAGATAACTCTGACAAGCTCCTATTATTCCACAGATGGCTTCAAAAATGCAAGCACATTCTGTAGATTTTTGTTTGTATTACTTCTCTAGTTACTTACATGATTAATATTCGCGGGCAATATATCAGTTGCACTCGCCGGAGAAAAAGTAGCATTTAGCACTGCTGCTATCTGCATAAAAATCTGAGATACCGCCGAGTTCGGATCTGCAATTGTTAGGGGTTTTCCTGTATCACCTCCCGCACAGATGCGCGGATCTAGAGGAATCTGGGCAAGGAGGGGCGCTTGGAGTTCTTCTGCTAGTTGTTTACCGCCACCACTACCAAAAATTTGCAGGGGCTTTTCATCCCGATCGCAGATTAAATAACTCATATTTTCAATAATCCCAAGCACTGGAACCCCTACTTGGCGAAACATATAAATATTGCGACGGACATCGGAAATAGATATTTGTTGCGGCGTAGTAACGAGAATCACTCCACAAATAGGACTTTCTTGCACAATGGTAATTTGAGCATCTCCGGTACCGGGGGGTAAATCAATGAGTAAATAATCTAATTCGCCCCATTCTACATCTTGAATAAACTGCGTAATAATTTTGTGGAGAACTGGGCCTCGCCATGCTAAAGGACGTTCTGGCTCGGCTAATAAACCCACTGACATCACTTTAATTCCCTGTGCTTCCAGGGGTAAAAATTTCTCACCTTTAGCAGTATTAATTGTCTCTACATCGGCTTGTCCTAAGCCTAACATTTGAGGAATATTGGGGCCGTAAACATCAGCATCTAGCAAGCCTACCTTGGCTCCCTGTAATTTTAACGCTGTTGCTAAATTCACAGCCGTTGTAGATTTTCCAACCCCACCTTTGCCGCTAGAAATAGCTAAGGTAGTTCGCACGTTGGCTATCGTGCAAGTTTGAATATAAGTTTTTTTGCACCAGCTTACAGGCGATAAAACAGATTCAATTATTTTTGGCAAGTCTTGCTGATGCGATCCAATATAAAGGCGCAAATAAATGTAATTTTCAACTATTCGCAAATTTCGCACCATTCCCAAACTGATGATATCATTTTTGAGTGTGGGTTCGATGACTTGTTTGAGATAGTTGACAACTTCTTGCTGTCGTAATTTTTCCACAGAATTGGGATTGTCCGAGGGTAGATGTAAGTGGGTTTTTGGTAAAGAGGAAGAATCAACCATTTTGGGAATTTTGCAGTAATGTTTGAATTTTTTGAATCGCTTTTTGAGAGAAAATAGTAACCTCTTTATCGGGATCATCCAGAGATTGTTGCAGCGCAGGCATCGCGGCAGGATTGCTGAGATTACCGAGGGCGATCGCAGCTTCTTTCCGCACATCTGAATATTCATCAGCTAAGGCTCTAATCAAAGCAGGCATGACTCGTTCATCGGGAATTTTTTGCAACGCTTGTAGCGCGAATTTGCGAACTTGCCAGTGTTCGTCGCTTACCGCTGTTTCCAGTGCCAAAATTGCCGCACAATCGGCATGAATTGCCAAAGATTTAGCTGAATTTCGTCGCACTTGCCAGTCAGTATCGCTTTTGAGTGCTTGACACAAAATTGAGATGACTTCTGGATCTTTTAAATGTCCTAAACTTAAAGCCGTAGCACGGCGAACATTTAAATCTGTATCAGATATTAAAGCCAAAGCTTGGGGGCATTTTTCCACCTGATTGAGATAGCTGAGAGTGGTTACTGCTGTTGCTCTCAATTCAGGAACATCGGATGCAAAAAATGGTAAAATATCGGGTAAAGACTGAGCATCGTGAATCTTCCGCAACAAGGTTAAGATATTGAGTTGGATATTAACATTGTCGCGGTGGAGTGCATCTAGTAGTTGCCGTAAGTCAGTTGGTGAAACTAATTCATTTAATGCAGATAATGCTTCTTGGCGAATATCGGCATCGGCGGAACCTAGACAGTCAATAAAAGCAGGAATAGCTACAGGATTGCCAATTTCCCAAAGGGCAGATATGGCAATTTTTTGAACGGCCGTACTGTCATCTGACAGGGCGAGAAGTAGGGCATTTGTAGCTTCTTCCTCACCCAAATATTGTAAATTTTTAACAGCCACAAGGCGATCGCTTAGTTCTGGCGATCGCAGCATTTCTAGCCATTGATTTAATTCACTATCATTCTCAGTAATCATGAATTTTTACACTTTATAGAAACTAGAAAAACTTAGCGCAACAAGAAGGGAATTTTAACCGTTATGGCGTTCGTTGGACATTCTTTTTCACAAGGCAAACAAAACCAACATTCATCGTATTTCATGTAAGCTTTCCCTGTTTCGGGATTTTTTGCCAGTACATCCAAAGGACAAACATCAATGCAGACCTGGCACTTTTCCAAACACTTAGACTCATCTACGGTGACTGGAACATCAACTCGTTGTGTAATTAAAGCCATAGTTAGGTGCGATGGTTAATGGTGAATAGAGTTATCCGATTGTCAAGTGGGATAGAGTGGGTTTATGGAACTGATTATAGGGGTCGGGTGCGTTAGATCCAAAGTTTTGGATAACTCACAAATTATTTAGAACTGACGCACGCTACAATATCTTCTCGCTCTACAAATCAATCAACTAGACAATATCTCACATCCCACTTGAATGTATAGTAACCTTAGTGTTATTTGTCCCAATGACGGGGACAAATAACCTAATATTACTATAAGTCAACGCGCTACAACATTATAATCCTCTTTATGTAAATCAACCTCCACAATATAAGGTTCAACGGGACGCTTAAACAAGCTCATTTCTCCAGATTCCTCTTTTTTCAAATTAACATGGCAAAACCACTCTTCATTATTTTTATCAGGGTAATCTAGCCGATAATGATAAAGCCCCCAACGAGTCTCACAGCGATACAAAGAAGCCCTGGCCGCCATCTCCGCACAGTCTCGAATAAAGTGAACCTCCATGCAGCGCATTAACTCATGAGGATCGCGAGCGCCCATTTCCTGTAGAGTTTCTTGATAACGGACAAAATTTTTCAGCCCAATCTCCATTTTGTTTCCTACTTTGGGTGGTTGTAAATAATCATTCACTAAGCGCCGTAACTTATATTCTACTTGCGTGTGAGGGATTCCATTGGGCAGGTTTAAAGGTGCATAAACCCGCGCTTTTTCTGCTTCCAGAAAATCAGCGTCAGGCTCGACATAATCTAAACTTTGGATGTAGTCAATGGCATTAGTTCCTGCTATTCTACCGAACACAAAAGCCCCGATCATATAATTATGAGGAACGCTTGCCATATCTCCCGCTGCGTAGAGTCCGGGCACAGTTGTTTCTGCCTTTTCATTCACCCAAACACCAGAGGCGCTGTGGCCGCTGCATAGCCCAATTTCAGAAATGTGCATTTCAACGCCGTGCTCGCGATAATTTTCCCCTCTACCCTCGTGAAATCGACCTCGACTCGGCCGCTCATTTGACCAAAGAATTGACTCTATTTCAGCGATAGTATCTTCATCGAGATGAGTCATTTTTAATTGAATTGGGCCTTTACCAGAGTGTAATTCATTCCAGATTTCCAGCATCATTTGACCGCTCCAATAATCGCAACTAATGAAGCGATGACCTTCGGCATTAGCAGTATGAGCGCCGAAGGGTCCGGCGACATAAGCGCAAGCAGGGCCGTTATAATCTTTAATTAGCGGGTTGACTTGAAAACACTCAATGTTAGTGAGTTCTGCTCCAGCGTGGTAAGCCATTGAGTAGCCATCTCCGGCATTAGTCGGATTTTCATAGGTGCCATAAAGATAGCCGGAATCGGGTAGTCCTAAACGACCACAAGCACCTGTAGAAAGAATGACAGCTTTTGCTTGAATTACTACAAAATCCCCATTTCGCACGTCAAAGCCAAGGGCTCCTGTAGCGCGTCCTGCTTGAACTAAAACGCGGGTTGCCATCACTCGATTGGTAACTTTAACTTTGTGGCGTTTTACCTGTCTGGTTAAAATTTGTTTGAGGTCTTTGCCTTCGGGCATTGGCAAAACATATTTGCCGACCCGATGAACTTGTTTTAAGTCGTAGTTACCTTGGGCATCTTTCTGAAATTTTACTCCCCAACTTTCTAACTCTTGGATGACTTCATAGCCTAATTTTCCAGTTTGATAAACGGCTTTTTGGTTGAGGATGCCGTCATTAGCAAGGGTAATTTCGCGAACGTACTGTTCTGGTGTAGAATGGCCGGGAATGACGGCAGTGTTTACACCGTCCATTCCCATTGCGATCGCACCACTTCTGCGAATATTTGCCTTTTCTAAAATTAGCACTTCGCTGTCAGGATTTGCCTGTTTAGCTTTGATACCAGCCATCGTGCCAGCCGTACCGCCACCAATTACAAGCACATCAGTTTTTATCCATTGAGTATTCACGTTAATTTCTCCTGGCTAATGACCCTACTTACCATCTTTCAAGACGATTTCTTTAATTTGGACGGGCTTAGGAATAAGTTGCAGTTTTTGGAAGGTATCAGCAATTTGTTGCTGTCCAGCAATCTCTTCATCGCTGAGGGGAAAAACGCCATATTTGCGTCGCTTTTCAGACACTTCTAACACGGAGGCTTCTATCCCTAATTGCGTCTCCAGAAATTTAGCCACTTCTACTGGATTGTCTGCAGCCCATCGATCTACCTTTTTGACTTCATCTAAAATGAGTTTCAAAATCTCAGGATGTTCGTCCACAAAACTCTTGCGGGCAAGATAGTAACCTCGATTGGCAGCGATTCCTGTTGCATCTGTTATAAGTCTCGCGCCTGCGGATTTTTCTGCTGCGGCTAAGTACGGGTCCCAAATTGCCCAAGCATCGACATTTCCCCCTTCAAAAGCGGCGCGGGCTTCTGCTGGTTTGAGGAAAGCTGGGTTGATGTCGCTATATTGAAGTCCAGCCGCTTCTAAGGCTTTAACTAGGAGGTAGTGTGTGTTAGAACCTTTGGCAAAAGCTACTTTTTTGCCTTTAAGATCGGCAACAGTTTTTATAGGTGAATCCTTGGGAACTAGGATACCTTCCGACTTAGGATTTGAAGTTTCGTAAGCAACATAAACTAATGGGGTTCCAGCAGCTTGAGCAAAAACTGGCGGTGCTTCTCCTGTGTAGCCAAAGTCAATACTACCTGCGTTCATTCCTTCTAATAGAGGAGGCCCAGCAGGAAATTCTACAAATTTTACAGAAGATTTGGAGGCTGCTAAAGCTTTTTCTAAGTCGCCTTTGGTTTTGAGAGCGTTGAGAACGGTAGCTGATTTTTGATAGCCGATGCTAACTGTAACGCTTTTTGGAGGTGCGTAAGTGTTCGCAGTGGCTGTGTCCTGCGTGGTAGCGGTAGGAGAACAAGCTGCCACTACCAAACTCAAGCCGAGTCCGGTTGCAAAGAGCAGGGAAAGACTGCGAACTCTCCGAGAAAGGAAAATTTGGCGGCAGTAGCTCAAAATACCTAAGAGGTGGGTTTCTGCGAGCTTAATCAACATAAATGCCAACAAGAAAGGGATTGAGAGTAACTTTACTGGCAGTATACCACTGTATATCGATAAATTTACCGGAGTTAATAGTTAAGCAGATGGCGGGTAATTTTATTTTTACAGATTTATTAAAACTTGTCGGTATTACAGGGAATATACGCTAATTTTATCGATTTATCGTATTTTAGGATTTTGGGGTACGATCGCGCATAATAATGATGCGGTAATGGTTGGTCATGCTCTCAATTGACCAGTAGTATGCGATTATTGCCCAGCAAAGTTATTTAAACGCCCCCTTTTCCCTTCTCCCCTTTTGCACCTTGCAAAGCAAAAATCGGAGTTTGAGCAGATTTCCCCTTCAGAGAAACAGCTCCCAAAGCCTCGCAAATGAAGTTTAGCCCGATCGACTCACACACCCTTTCACCAATCAAAATTTGGTTTTCCCCCGCCTTGCTCATCAACCGAGCAGCCGTATTCACCGTATCGCCGAGGATATTAAACTCCCTGCGCCCTCGCGGTTCCCCAACCTCAGCAGCAAACACCGGCCCCAGGGATAGCCCAATTTGACAGCTTACTTTTACTTCTTCAGCCCCGATAATTACCAGAGGCAAACCTGCAATAATATCTCGGATGGCAATCGCCGCACTAGCCGCGCGGCTGGCGTCATCCGTGTGAGCGTCGGGCACGCCAAAATAAATCAGCATATCCGAACCATCTAAGTGCGCCGTTACTTTTTGCAACACGCCCCCTTTAGCTGAGACTACAGCATCGATCGACGCAAACACCCGAGAAAAACTCACTACCAGATTGACTTCTTCCTGGGGCGAAGCTTTCTCCACAGACTCCGGTAAACCTATCAAGTTGACAAACATCACCGTCGGTTCAGGAAAATCCGGCGGAATTTTCCGCCTGTCTGCATTTTCCACCAGCAGTCTCAGGATAGTTTTGGGAATATAACTAGCAAGGGGTTCAAGCCGATTCACAGCTTGCCCGATTTCGCTTACCAAACCCGCAACGCTGCGATCGAGCAATACCGAACTCGGCATCCGCCGCCGAGTCAAAGTGATATCATACTCTCCGAGTCGATCGTCCGTGAAATCGTCCGCCACCAAAAAATAACCCGGTTTGCCCGGTTCAAAACGAAATTGCTCTCCCACAGACTCTCTAGCAGTTTCAGTCACACACACCCGCCCCACAGTCCCACAACCCTCAGCTTGCTTGGCTTGCTGAACTGAATGCCCCAGCAGTACGTGAGCCATCCGTAGCGGCGTACCGATGTCAGCACTAATATAGCGGCCGCAGTGGATGCCCACCCGCATCCTCAAAGACAAAACACCCCGCGCCGTTTCAATATTGGCAAATTCAGCCATCGCCCGCTGCATCCGCAAACCAGCCCGCACCGCCCTCGCTGTATCCTCTTGGTAAACCCCTGACGGAAACTGCACCAGCATCGCATCTCCGGTAAACTCCAGCAAATCCCCGCCCGATTTGCTGACAATTTCAATCATCGAGGCAAAATAGTCGTTAATCACGCCCAGCAGGCTTTCCGCTCCTTTGCGCCCCTGGGTCGCATTCGCTTCCAACAGCGACGTAAACCCTGCCAAATCGGTGAACAGCAAGGTGCCTGTTTGCCACTGGTAGCGCACCTCGCCGGGGTTGGGCGGAGATTCGGACACGGGCCGGGGCACGTAGTCGTGGAGGATGTAGCGCAGAGTTCGCAGGTGATCGAAAACCCCCATTAGCGTGGCGGGGGACGGATCTACCCACGCAGCAGCGTACAGTTGAGCCGAAAGGAGCGATCGCAGCCGCAGTTCGATCGCAGCCAAGGGAGGATTGTAGGTTAATCTATTAATAATTTCCACCTAAGTTTATTCTTAAAAAATAGGGTAAGTTCGATCAATCTAGAGGCCACACCAATAACTCGGCCTATACCATTATGATAAGTTTCCAGTGACTCCATACCAGCCAAACCCAGAACCCACTATAGAAACTTCCGAAAGTCACAGCTTGCTAGCTCCCGATTTGATCCGAGCTGCTCGATCAGCCTATGGTATGTATCTGAAAGTGCATTCCGAGCAGATGCAGCGTCCGGCGGGTGTAGTTGTCAGTCAAGGAAGCGATCGAGGTCAGTTAATTTTTGCTTCGCAGCCGATTTTATTGCCTGGTGAACGTTTTGTTACTTTTGACGAAATTGAATCTCAAATGTATTAATTAGTAATTGGTCATTGGGCATGGGGCATGGGGCATGGGGCATGGGGCATGGGGCATGGGGCATTGACAACTAATATTTATGTTGGCTCGAACGAGTGTCAAAAAATAGGTTTGTAGTGAGAACTTTAGTCCTCATAATTTTACTTTTGACTAAAGTCCCTACTACAAACCTTATTGGTAATTGACCGGACACAATCTAACAATTAATAAATAACCACAGACAACAGTCAACAGTGAACAGTGAACAGTCAACAGTGAACAGTCAACAGACAACTTAATGGAACTTATCTTTAATTCCCTTGTCACGGCGATCGTCTTTATTTTCGGAGCGGCTATTGGCAGCTTTCTAAATGTGGTAGTCTATCGGTTGCCTGCCGGTTTGTCGGTGATCCACCCTCCTTCTCGCTGTCCCAAATGTTTAAATCAACTCAGAAATTACGAAAATATACCCGTTTTCGGTTGGCTGTGGCTGCGGGGACGCTGCAATCACTGCCACAGTCGGATTTCTGCCCGCTATCCGCTGGTGGAAGCAGCTACGGGTTTGCTGTTTTTGCTCATCTTCTGGCGGTTTGGCGTAACAGTGCAAACTCTTGGTTTTTGGGCTTTGTTTAGCTGGCTGTTGGCTTTGTCTTTGATTGATTGCGATACAATGACTTTGCCTAATTCTTTAACTCGATCGGGTTTGGTGCTCGGATTGGTTTTCCAAATGGCGAAAGGTTGGTGGCCGACATTTAGTTTGATCGACTCGGTAAACTATCTGGTACTCGACGGGATCGCGGGAGCAGTTGTCGGGTTGTGGCTGTTTGACGCGATCGGACTCGCCGGGACAATCGGTCTGGGGCAGAATGCTATGGGCGCCGGAGATACCAAATTAGCCGCCTTGATGGGAGCTTGGCTGGGCTGGAAATACTTGCTGCTAGCGGGATTTATTGCCTGTGTCGCCGGAGCTTTTGTTGGTGGTGGGGCGATCGCTATCGGGTTACTCGATCGGCGTCAACCCATGCCTTTCGGCCCCTTTCTGGCTCTCGGTACAGCAATTACTGCTCTGTGGGGCGAAGCGATCTTATCTAGTTACTGGCAGTTGTTTTTCCCGAATTTTAGTTTCTGATGTGCCCGTAGTCAGGCGCGATCGAACATTATATTGTCTCAAAAATTGGTAAAATTGTTCCGTGTCTTGGATTACACTTACAACTACTAGCTTTCGTTGGGAAGCGGAATTAATGCAGCAGCTCCTAGCTGCTCATGAAATCCCGGCCCGGATTGTAGACTTGGGCATAGCATCTTATTTCGGGGCTGGAAGTGCTACAGCCCTGCAAGTTCTTCCACAACACCAGCGAACAGCATGGCTCCTCATCAGTCCAGTTGAAGAGGACAATAGTCAGTAGTCAAGTCTGTTGTTTATTGTCTGTTGTTATGGATTATTGGTTATTAGTTATTAGTTATTAGTTATTGGTAGCAGCTAACAACTCACAAATAACAACAGCCAACAGCCAACAGTCAACAGTCAACAGTCAACAGTCAACAGTCAACAGTTAACAAATACCAAGTTTTAATGTCTCTATTTGATTGGTTTGCAAATCGACGAAAATCAGTACCGAACTCCCAAGAACGGCCGGAACGAGAAATTGCGGACGGACTTTGGAATAAATGCGAAGCTTGCGATGCCCTGAGTTATACCAAAGACCTGCGAGCAAATCAAATGGTTTGCTTGGAATGCGGGCATCATATCAGAGTTTACAGTGACGATCGCATCGAGCAGTTGATCGATCCCAATACGTGGGTACCCATTAACGAAGGACTGCACGCCACCGATCCCCTGAAATTTCGCGATCGAAAAAAATATAGCGATCGACTCCGAGAATTTCAAGAAAAAACAGGCCACCTAGACGCCGTAGAAACAGGCATCGGCAAACTCGAAAATTTGCCAGTCGCCCTCGGAGTCATGGAATTTCAGTTCATCGGCGGCAGCATGGGCTCAGTAGTCGGAGAAAAGCTAACTCGCCTCATCGAACACGCCACGCGGGAACGCTTGTCCGTGATCATTGTCTGCGCTTCCGGTGGTGCGAGAATGCAAGAAGGAATGCTCAGCTTGATGCAAATGGCTAAAATTTCCGGGGCTCTGGAACGTCACCGGGAAGCGAGACTGCTTTACATCCCGATTTTGACCCACCCGACCACCGGTGGCGTCACCGCCAGTTTTGCCATGCTGGGAGACATTATAATTGCAGAGCCAAAAGCTACTGTGGCCTTTACTGGCGGCCGGGTAATCGAACAAACTCTGCGGGAAAAGCTGCCGGAAAATTATCAAACTTCCGAATACTCCTTCGCCCACGGTTTTGTAGACTTGATCGTACCCCGGACTCAATTAAAGAAAACTCTCGGTCAGCTCATCAGCCTCCACCAGCCACAGCCTTTCTTGGCCGACTCAGAATTGCCCGCCCTCGAAGCCAGTGACAGTCACGCTTTGCCCCCGCAGACTCACGCTTTCAAACTTTCTCCCTAAGCTGCTGCGCCGGAGGATTGTCTGTTGGTGAGTGCGGGGGAGAGACGAAAAATTTCTGATACCAATTTTTTAGGAGGCCCCGTAGAATCCGATCCCCCCTAGCCCCCCTTAATAAGGGGGGGACAAGATTCCGATCTTTCGTCCCCCTTCTTAAGGGGGATTTACGGGGATCGAGATATGTGCAACTTCTCAAAGTCCCCCTTCTTAAGGGGGATTTAGGGGGATCGAGATATGTGCAACTTCACATTAAATTGGTATGAGGAATGGCTCAAAACCCGGTTTCGAGGAAAAATATTGAGTTTGGTAGCCAGACATTGACCCAGACACCGGGTTTTGAGCCCAGAGCGCGCAAGTCCTATTGGTAATAACGACCCAGCAGTGGGATGATATTGATCGGAAGTTGATTGGCCCTGAAGTTAGGCTGGGCAAAAATGCCTAGTCGCAGTTAGCGGTTAGTTAGCTTGCGATCGAACAAAATCTCAGAACAAACTAACAGAACAAGCTAACAGCGCTTTCTAAAATTGTCCGGCTTTCAGTTAATAGCCGTCAACTCAATTTTGACCTGTCAGCGACCTAAAAATTATGGGTTTTGCAGACCTGTCCATCGCAGAAATAGCAGAGGACTTCAACGTCCCTGTGGAAGACGTGATCCGCTTGTGCGATGAGTTGGAAATTGCCTACAAGCACCCTCAAACCCGTTTGGCTTTGGAGGATGTTAAGGCAATTATGTCCACTCTCGAAAAAAGGCGCGACTCAAAACTTCTTGCAGATTAGATCGCAAAATTCCTCTACCTTTAAAGGTATGGCTGCACAAACTTTCGCCAGTTGTTGCAGACTCAGGGAATTTTGAACACAAATCTGTTTGCCAGGTATGATCTCTTAGCGTTCAATAATTTGCCGGATTTTTTTAAGGAGAACCATGCTTAAAAGATATTTCATTGCTCTGACCGCTGTATTCTTGACATTTCAGTTATTTGTCAGCAGTGCGATGGCTATCGAACTGAGTCCTGAACTTCGCACTCTGCCTTTGAATGACAAGGGTACTCCAGTGGTGCTGAGCCTCAAACAAGTTGAGCAAGGCAAACGCCTGTTCAATTCGGCTTGCGCTCAATGTCACGCTGCGGGCATGACCAAAACTGACCCGAACGTGAATTTGAGCCCGGAAACTCTGGCTTTGGCCAACCCGCCCCGGAATAATATTGAGTCGCTGGTGGACTTTATGAAAAATCCCACCACTTATGACGGGTTTGAGGAAATTTCGGAACTGCATCCGAGCATGAAGAGTGCGGATATTTTCGCTGAGATGAGAAATCTCTCGGATGACGATTTGTACGCGATTGCCGGTCACATTCTGTTGCAGCCGAAAATTGTCTCCAAGCAGTGGGCTGGTGGCAAAGGCGCTCGCTAATCGATTTTAGATTTTAGATTTTAGATTTTGGATTTTGGATTGGGAGAGGGCTGAAGTTCGGCAATAATTGCTGGGTGGTCGTTTTTCGCTCTAAAATCTGAAATCTAAAATTTACCTCCGGCTCATTGATTCTCGCAAAAGGTTGTAGTCCCTCATGCTGCGTCGTGGTGCTTTTGTCTGCTTTCTGTTGGGGATGTTAATTATTTTGCCGATCGTGCTGTTGGCTCCTCAACCTGTTTTGGCTGCTGCCGATTCTTACGTGAATAGGTATTTACAAGCCAGCGAACCTGTGGCTTTGGAGTTGGACTCTGAGGGACATACTCGCTTGTTTTCGGCTCAGGATTTGTCTGCGGGCAAGGTGTTGTTCGAGCAAAGTTGCCTGAATTGTCACGTCGGAGGAGCTAATTTGCCTGATCCGACGATATCTCTGTCTTTGGCTGACCTCAAGGGGGCAACCCCTCCCCGCAACAATATCAATAGTCTGGTGGCGTATCTGAGAGAACCCATGACTTATGACGGTACAGAGGAGACTTTTTGGTGCCGCCAAGTGCCGGAAAGCTGGATGCCACAGGCTGAGATTGAAAATTTAGCGGCTTTTGTGATCCGGGCTGCTCAGAAAGCTCCGGGCTGGGGCGTGGAGAATTTTGAGAGTTGAACTGCTACTGCCAAAAAGTGGTAAATTACTCGGAAGAAGGCGATACGACTGCGCGATCGCGCCTGTTTTAACAGGTAAAATATCTAAAGAATCACCCTTTGCGTGTCCATTAGAGGAGAACTGCGTTGAAAAGACTCTTATCGATCGCCCTATTAGCGTTCGCAATTTTTACCGTCGGCTTTGGTCGCCCTGCTTTGGCAGGTGATGCGGTTAAAGGAGCTAAAATCTTTAGCTCGAACTGTGCTGCTTGTCACATCGGTGGCGGCAACGTGGTTATGGCCATGAAAACCTTGAAAAAGACTGCTCTTGAGAAGTACGGTATGAATTCTCTCGAAGCTATTACCACTCAGGTAACTAAGGGCAAAAATGCTATGCCTGCTTTCGCCGGCCGCTTGAAGCCCGAACAAATCGAGGATGTAGCAACCTACGTGCTCGAGCAATCTGAGAAAGACTGGAAAGGCTAAACTGCCTCTTTGAAGTCGGGCAGCCTGGGCGGGTTTGATTTAATTTAAAACTTGTCCTCCCGATCGCACCCTCTCTCACCCTTTGGCGAATAAACATCGGTTTGCAGCGATCTTAACCTATTTGGGAAAGCGCGCCAGAAATCCGATTTTTATTAGCTCAAGGGCGAGGGAGGGTAATTCTATTTTAGATTTTAGATTTTAGATTTTAGATTGGAGATTGAAGATTTTAGATTGCTCACTGCTGATTTTGGAGAAATTGTCAAGCACTTTATATTAAGATTTATTGTGGCTGCGCTGCCTAAATTAAAAGTGTGTGCTAGGATGTAAACCCTTTACTACCAAAGCCTTGAAATCCAAATTAAAGTTGATCGGGGATCTGGAATCTACACCTGCCATGAACGTAAAAACATCAGCAAAAGTTAAAACTCCAGTTAAAACTCTCGGAGACGCTGCATCTGGGGCGATTGAGAAATATTTCCGCAAAAGTGTAGCGCACGAGGCTGAAGTTCTCAAAGACAAAGACGCGGAAGAACTTCATCAAATGCGCGTGGGATTGAGACGTTTGCGATCGGCTGTGGCGGGTTTTGCTCCGGTTTTAGATTTGCCAAAAGAGGCTTCTGAAGGCAAAATTGGTAAGGTGGGGCGGATTCTGGGAACGCTCAGGGATTTGGATGTGATGCTCGAAAGTCTCCAAAACCGCTATTACCCGAATTTGCCGACTGAGGAACAGGAAGTTTTGGATAAGGCTTTGTCGAATTTGCTCAAACAGCGCCAGCGGGCTTTGAAAGGGGTGAGGGCAATTTTAGAGCACAAAAGCTACGAATCGCTGAAGCAGTCGATCGAGGATTGGCTGGAAAAACCGAAGTTTCAGGCGATCGAACATTTGCCAATTGCTGAGGTTTTGCCAGATTTACTGTTACCTCAAGTCAGCGAGTTTTTCCTACATCCGGCTTGGCTGTTGGGTACGGAATATGAGGATGGCCAACTTAAAGTTGCTGATGATTTGAATGCTGAGGCTGTGGAAGAGAAGTTAGCAGCCGAGGGAACTATTCTGCACGATTTGCGGAAGCAAGCTAAGCGGGTTCGCTATTTGATGAATCTGTTTGGGAATTTTTACAGCGAGACTTACGAAGTTTATGTCGAAGATGTGAAAGCTATTCAGGAATGTTTGGGCGATATTCAAGACAGTGAAGTTTTAGGCGAGTTTTTGACAGATTTTGTCGATCGCGATCTGAAAAAAGAGTTGCCGAAATTGGCTGGTTTGTTGGCAGAAAATCGCTATGCAGCTTGGCAAAAATGGCAGGTTTTGCAGCGCAGGTATTTGAGTTCGGAAATGCGGCAAGGTTTCCGATCTGCTTTAATTCATCCTGTGGTTGAAGATGCTGCGAGGGAAAATTCGTCGCAGTAATTAATTTTAGTGGGTTTGCAGTTAAACTTGGGCTGGCTTTGGGCGCAACTGCAAGCAACAGAGAAGTAGTTGGTTCTCATTAAACGTAAGACGCTCTAAATTAGCGTATCGCTACCCCCTGCTGTTAAAATTTTGATAGCCTATGTTAAAATTATTTGCAGCAGGGAGAGTCCCCCGCCTGTCAAAATTTTGGTTGAAAGTAAACAAAAAATTTATTCAGTAAAAATAAAATGAGTAGCCAACTTAACAAACCTCTGGAAATATGGATCAATGAAGATTTACTATTTCCTGATATACGCCCAGCCCCACTGCTAATGCACCTCAGCCCGCCGGACACTCGTCCAGAGTTACTGTTTTGGAATTTGCTCAGGGATAAATTGCCGGATCTAGTCAAGATTCACCGATTTACAAACTTGGCAGATGCAGGAAAGATTGTGGTAACTCCCCATGTTATTTCAAGTTATTATGGTCTTAAGAAGGAACGTGAATTTTATAAATTCAAACGCCAAGTATTACGCTCGCAACGGACTCTCGTCACCTTTTCAAACTGTTTGGAGTTTCAGCCTTCTCAAGGAGAAATATTATTTGCAGCGCCCACATACAATGATAAAAAAGAAAAAGCAATACCCACGCCCCAATGGAGTTACGACCTGGGAGAGAAGGTACATATCTCAAAGCCATCAATTCCTACTGTCGGTTTTGTGGGAAATATTGAATATCCATCCCAACTAAATTCGCTGATACTACGTTATATTAAATTTTCTGATTCTATGGTTAACTGGATGGCAGGCAGCCTTTTTGTTAATCGTAATTTGGATTTGGGAAGGCGAAGGTTGATTGCACGATTAGTCAGAAAAAAAATAATTAATGAAGTGCGAAAAGCGAAAAATCTACAAACATCTTTGATTGAAAGAAAGGGAGATTTTTTTTGTCTTCCGGTGGAAGAAAGAAACCGCCAAAGAGCCGAGTTTATCGAAAATATCGAGAATAATGCTTATACCTTGGCGATGAGGGGAGACGATAATAGCTGTTACAACCTCTTTGAGGTGATGTCAGCAGGGAGAATTCCGGTTTTTATTGATACCAATAGATCGTTACCGGAGTTGAGAGGGATGAAATGGGAAGATTTTTGCGTTATCGTTCCTTTTTCGGAAGTGCATCGGATTGGAGATTATATCCAAGCTTTTCACGATAAACTTTCGGATGATGATTTTGCTGAGGCCTGCCGGAAATCTCGCGCTGCTTTTGATCAGCTACTGCCTCACAATTTTGTTCTCAGGATTTTGGAAATAATTGCCAAAAGTACCAACTAATGATGTAGAAAAATTCCGAGATAATGGTGGCTAAGAATATAGGAGTTAATTTAAATATCGGAGAAAAATACAGGAGTTATTAATCATTTGTCCGATTTCTCTCCGGCATAAGTGTTAGAGTTGGCTAGTTATTTGTATTAGCGGTAGTTGATTAGAAGAAAAAGCGCTCGCTTTTTTCTTAATAGAAAATCACGACTGCAACCACTTCATAAACTTATTCGTCGCAGTACCAATAGACTCTCCGACTTGTTTCTTCAACCGCCACCGCTGAAACGCTTTTTCGTAATCTTCCCCTTCAGTTTGATAAACATTCCAAGCATTTAGCGACAATCCCAATCCCCACGTTAGTAAAATGAACAGTGACCAAGAAAGCTCGTGCGAACCTGCTAGATTAAACAAAACTAAAAAAGTATTGATAATGCCGTACTTGGTCACATTTTTCTGCAATTTGCGACGACGGTAAGTGTTAAAAACCAGCTTTTCTTGAACTTCTCCTCTAGTTGCTAACCATTGCTGTTCCGCCGCTACAATATCCTGTTCGGAAATGCCCAATTCCGCTGCAATCTCGAAAAGCTGCACTCTGGATAATTCCCCTTCATCCTGTCGGCGTGCGATCGCAAGCTGTAAAATACCCTGAGCATCCTCTGAACCGTAAATTTGATTTATTTGAGTTTCATTTGTCGCCATAAGAGGTTTCCTATAATTCCTGACATCCTTTCTATGATAGATAGAGACGCAGTTAAAGGACAGGTAGTGACATTGGCGGATTTCAACACCCGGACATTTGAGTGAGACTTCTGACTATGGGAGGGGAAATCGAAGAACCGATATATTTCCCCAAGTTGCAACTAATTAATTTCCCGAACTTTGACTAAGTTGGCTATCTCGTTTCAACATAAATTGATAAAATATCCCAAACAAAATCACCGCAATCATCCCCACCACTAAAGAACCTTCACCCTCATGCCAATATTTAAACAAATCTAGGCGCTTAGATGCCACTAACAATGCCATTCCCGCCACTCGAAAAACATTAATAATAAAACCAAAAAGGACAGCGACACCTATTACCAAAGCCTTATTTTGTTTAGTAGGAAACATCACCAAACAAACTACAGCTAAACCTAATAAGTAATTCATTGCCTCTATACCCGAACAACCCCCATTTACCAACACCCTTCCTGTCGGTAAAGCAACATAATTACCGTCACGTGTTACATTAAAACCGACATACCACAAAGAATAATAAGCAGTCTTAGCAGTAAGCGAGGTAACAAAATCCACTAAAGGTAACGTAATGACACTGGGGGTGCCATGAAAAAATAGTATTACCAATTCACGCCAATATAGTTTTAAGTTCTGATAACCTACTGCAAGCAGGCTCAAACCTAAACCCGACAAAAAAGGTGCCAGTCTTAAAAAAGGATCGGATTTACTGGAAACCCCAGCACTTTGAAATAAAATAAAAGCTATTAATAGCGTCCCAGCGACTATCGATAATAGGTCACTTTTTATATCACTCTGTTTGAGAATATCCTGGTTGTCCCAAAGCAGGGAACCCACAGCACACCAAAAAACTATACTCATCCAAAAATGAGCAACATCGTCGAATTTCCACAGGAGTGTCATATTCAGGGTTACTAAAGCTGTGGCGATAATGATGAGCCAAAAAAGTTTTCTCTTGAACATTTTAGATATTAGTTATTAGTTGATTGATGAGAGCCATACTGCGGACAGTTTTTGATAGTCAACCGTAGAATAAGGGTTGCAAGGCGATTCGGCAATCAAAGTACCCACGGAAAATCGAGGGTTTCAGACTACGAACTAAAAACAGTCCAGACTATTCTTAGATCATATCATAAAAATAGTAGGGGAGGTGGACAACTCAGTAGCTTGAACCCCTCCTACGGAAAGGACTCGGAGGATTTTAAGGGCTGTAAATCTTTGAGATGAGGTTAGTAGACACTCTGGAATTTGATGGATGGTGAGACTCAGAGGCAACGCATAGCTCAGCATTAGGACACATACTGAAAAGACTGCTACTCGAAATGATTGGTTGGGTGCCGAGCACTTGCTTACTTGGCCCCTGTAAGCAAAGACTAAAAAGCGAGTGAATCAACAAAAATTAAAAATAAGTAGCCTCAAGGAGGCTTGGATTTCTTGAGACTAGACGCAATTGGCACCGCGCATGGTGTGACACTGAGGTTCGAGTAAATACGGCTGAGCGAGTTAGAGTTGGAGCCATTCTCAATGGTGATTATCTGCTTTTCAAGAATCGAGCGTGTCTTTATAGCAATCCTAAATCATTTGTGAATTTCTTCCTCAGAGCGGCTTCGGGGAGGGTTGGGGTGCGGTAAAAAATTTACAATTCCTGCAAGGATTGCTATAGAGCGGAAATTCTTCAGAAACAGCCTTACGGTAGTTCTTAAATGCGCTGTCTAGGGGGGATTTGACGGCAGCATCTCAATGAAAGCAGCCCTCCGCTAGAAATTGGAACCCGGAGCCAGGAGCCAGGAGGAAGGAGCCAGAAGAAGTGTTTTTACAAATATGAGATGCTCGCTTGAGATAGGCTTCCAAGTCCGCGATTTTCACTGTGGCGCGCTATCAAATACTAAAAAACCTGGTTTCTTGGTGAAACCAGGTTTTTAGCTCGAACATAAAATAATCAGTGTGGCATCAAGCCAGAATCGAAAACCAGTTCAAACGATCGCCTATTCAGCTTTTTGAGCTTGAGCGCGTTGCTTTTTGAACTTAGCACCAAACCCAACAGCGGCTGCAGCAGCAAGCATTGTTAAAGGTTCAGGAGTAGCTTCAGTGTTGCTAGTGCTCATGTAAGCATCGCTATAGTCCTGACGACCAATACCCTGGACGTGCAACCCTAATCTTAAACTACCTGCATTCAAAGCGGAAACTACGCTAGCATAATTTCCAGTAAACTTCACTCCGAACATTTCGCTACCTTGGACAGCCAATCTATTACCACGACCCTCATCCCTTGTGAAGGCATAGTCTGTGGTGAAGCCAGTACCACCTTGAGGCAATTGATCGTTACTAAGACCACCCGTAAAGGATACCTGACCAATGTTACCCTGGTTAGCCACGGCATTAGACAGATAGCCATTATCATCAAAGAGAACTTTACCGATAAACATATCAGGGACTGCCGCATTTCCCGAGTTGAAGATGTTAAAAAGAACTGATGTACCACCATCGTCAATTACGTTAAATGAGAAGCTGTTTTGATAGGCATCTCCATACGTATCGCCACCAGTGATATTACCAAAGCTGAAGGCGGAGGCAGGTGCTGCGGATACTGCACTAACAGCGGCGATACCGGCAACAGCTAAAATAGATTTGACTAAGTTTAATGGGGATTTCATGGTTGACACCTTTATTTTTATGTTGACTGGAAGCAGGTTTTTTTCCTTCACATATTCAATCTAAAGCAAAGCCCAAGTTAATGCAAGTAGTTTTGATAAAGATTCGATGAAGATTGGGAATAAGCTGATGGGATTTAGGCAAAATGCCTAAATTGATGAGTTCTAGCTAGCTATTTCCTATCGCGTGCATCAAATAATAGGGGTGCTCCCACCCGGATTTTATTCCTGAGTTTTCTCTCTTTTAAAAAGCTATAACTCAGCTCCCTAAACAGGGGTGTCACACAGCATAATTACTGATAAAACTCTTTTAAAGCTGTAAATTATGCCCTTAAAAAGTTTTTGATCCGTGAATGTACGGTATAAAAGTTTAAGTGAGAGGTTGATGGGTGGGTAAAAATAGGTAAAAACCGATAGTGACAGTGGAAGCTGCGGACTGTGGGCTATAACTCAGGACAAAATCTTGGATCATATTCGGTGCGTCGATTCTCGCTTTCGGATTCAGCAACAAGCGCTATTTAGACTTATATGTTGCACCATTACCAAGAACGCACTCTCGGGCCCGTTCCACAAAGAATGAGTTTTCTTGTGGGGAGTAGGGGGTGGGCAGGAGAGGCCGCCCAAAACAGGCTTATCGATCATGGTGCAACATCTCAATTTAGAGACCAATGGTTTCGGTGCTCGTTATTATCTGTGACGCTGGAACTTTGACCGAGTAAAAGGACGACTCGACTTTCTGCGACATAGTTTGCGGAACGCCTCTACCGTCAGGGCTGTTTCATTCGCAGGAAAACCAGCCTTTTGACTCTTGTCGTGCCAAGAATGCCGACCCATACAGGATTTGTTAGGCCTTTGGTGGGATTGGGGCAACCACGGGAGGCTGCCCCGACAAGAGAATGAAACTGCCCTGCGTCTACCGTGGAAGGCGCGGTGGTCGTTATCTACAAATGTTGGGACTAATAATTCTATTTCTGGGTCTGCTTTCGCTAAAAATGGGTTAATATTATTTTCCCCAAAAAGCTTGATGCCCAGATGTAACGGGTGATAAGCAAGTAGAAATACTTGACGCTGTAAGGGTTTGAGTAGCTTGTCATCAAAACAATGTGTGCGTGCGATCGCTACTGTTTAGACTTTCTACAAGGTCTAATCACGATCGTTCGCGTTCGCTACCATCAAAATGGTCAATAAACTTGTGATAATTACTACTCTCTTGAGGGAGGTTCAACAGCCTAAACCCTCTAAATATCAAGGTTTCAGCGGATTTCTCACTCCGTCAATTCCCAGATTCAGTTTGGCGCTGTTTGAGGACAGCAGGAGGAACCGTCGCAGTCAGCAAAAATTGTCCCAGCCGTTGATTGAAGCTTCTCCGAGACGATCGACTCATTTGACATCTAAATTATCAGCGATCGCCTGATTGATATGGCGATCGACCGTCCTCACTCTTTTAAGATACAAGGGGCGGGTTTTTGAGATTGTCAATTATGGGCAGGTATTGTTGGTGAACCCGCCCCTACCGTATTAGGGGTAATCGACCGGACATAATATGACAAGCTTAGCCAGCAAAACCGAAAACACGCCGAAAATCCGATCGACTGGTGGGCCTGGTGCGATCGCTGCCTCAGAAAGGGCCCGGAGGGAGAATAAACCGATTTTTCTGTCAATTCGCTACTCTAGCTGCCACTGGTGTAGGGTGATGGAAGGGGAAGCATTTTGCGATCGGGCGATCGTCCAATACATGAATTCGCACCTTATACCGATAAAAAGCGCTTTTCACTCTCCCACCTGTTTCTTCAACCGCCACCGCCCAAACGCTTTTTCGTACTCTTCCCCTTCAGTTCGATCGACATTCCCAGCCCGACCTTCGTAAAATCAACAGCGACCAATCAAGCCCGTGTACTGCTGCTAGATTAATCCTAAATAAGTCGTAAATTTTTTACCCCACCCCAACCCTCCCCGAACTCGCGGGGAGGGAGTAAGAAATTCACAAATGATGCGAGGATTTCTATAACAGGTTTCCTATAATTCCTGACATCCTTTATATGAGAGATATAAGCGCAGTTAAACGGCAGGTAGTGGCCTTGGCTGATTTCAACACTCTTTTAAGAACAGGCAAGATGCCTGTTCCACAACAGAGTCTACTTATTGTGGAACAGGCCGGAAAGCCTGTTCCCGCAGTTAAACGGCAGGTAGTGGCCTTGGCGGATTTCAACACCCTTTTAAGAACAGGCAAGATGCCTGTTCCACAACAGAGTCTACTTATTGTGGAACAGGCCGGAAAGCCTGTTCCCGATAGAAGTACAAAATACCAATAACTAACCCAAAGTATACATCCAGCCATCCCTGGCGCAAATCCTCACAATTCCGTCCCAAACTACAGGCGTCGCCTCAAATGACATACCCGGCTTAAATCTCCCCGATTCTATTACTTTCAAACGGTAAAACTCCCCTTTAGCATTTCTCAAAGCATTCTGATCCCCCGACTTCGCTCGTTCCCAATTCAAATTGAACAAATAAACACCGTTGTATCCCGCACTGATCAGTTTATTGCCATCGGTAAAAATCGGAGTCGAAATTGAAGAACCAATCGCTTTTTTAAATACTATTACCGGAGTATCGTAAGACTGGTTTCGCCAAGGCACAAAATTTTTTTTACCTGTAATCATATCTTGGGAACCGATGTACAAATTGCCGTCGAGTGCATTTGTGGCAAACAGCGCCGGAAACTCCCCTGAATTGTACTCGTCATTCAACGCCACAGAGCCAATTATCCCGCCTTCCCAGCTAGAAAGTCGGCGGTTTCCGGTAGGCAAAAACCATTCGACGCTGGCATTCGGTTCCTTGTTGGGATTCAGCTTCAGCACTCCGCCGTTGCCCTGAATGTATTGTTTTTCAATGGCACAAAACAGTTTTCCTGATTTAGAAATTACAGCACTTCCATCCAAATCTGAACCAGTATAAAAATCCCAAACAATCTTTTTAGTTGCAATGCTAATACCGTAAATATGACCGGAACCAGCCGCTATAAATATTCTATCTTTGAGCCTTGATGGGGATGATTCAGCTACCAAGTTGCCGCGGTGCTTGCTGATATCTGCTGCTGCATAAAGCTGTACTTCCGACAAGATATTTGGCTGCTTGATGCCTTGTTTGATTTTTGCATTGCTTGTGGAACTATCGAGAAAATAGCCGATCGCATTTTCCCCCGCATTGAACAAAACGCCACCGCCGATGTCCAAAGCGCTGCTGTCATTATCGCGGCTGTAGCTGGGCGTTCTCCTGATGTCCAATTTCCAAAGTTCCTTGCCAGTTCTAAAAGATATTGCCCTAAAACTCGGCACGACACTTTTGCCACCACCGCCACTGCGGCTGCCTTGCAAAATTACAATTTTGTTTTCCGCGCTAGCTTTTTCATCGATATAAATCGTTGAGGAGCCTTTGATTATATCATCAAACTTATAGCGCCAAACTTCTTTATTGGTAGCAATATCTATTTTTCGCAAATTGTGGTCATAAGCACCTATAATTAAATAAGTTTTTCCCCCGTCTCTGGTAATTGTCGGCTGTCCTGTCCAACCGGCACCGCTCCAAACTACAGACCGCCTTCCCAGAAAAGTCCTGCCGCTGCCGAGTTGAAATTTGTCGATTAACTTCAAGCTTTTCGGAACACCTCTGCCGTAGAACCGACGCTTGTCGTTACCTAAAAAGGTCGGGACTAATAATTCTATTTCTGGGTCTGCTTTAGCCAGGAAATTGTTAAGATTAGTTTCTAATAAAGCTGGCTCCGAGGATGCAGTTTGGCTCAGTTTGAGAACAGCAGGAGGAACAGCAGCACTCAGCAAAAATTGTCCTAGCTGTTGATTGAAGGTTCTCCGAGATGATAAGCTCATATTAGATCGAGATAATCAGCATTATACCAAATTTTTATGAGGCCCCGTAGAATCTGATCCCCCCTAACCCCCCTTAATAAGGGGAGTAGGGGGTGGGACAAGATTCTTCTCAAAGTCCCCATTCTTAAGGGGGATGCGAGGGGGATCGAGATATGTGCAACTTCACATTTAATTGGTATTAATATTAAAACATAATTATCAGCCACAACTCAACTAAAACATCTCGCGCTAAACTGCTATAGAACTGACAAGCTTACTCAGCACGAGTTAAAGTGGATTTGATTATGGTCAACCGTCTTGCTCAATCCCAAAGCCTTTACCTGCGGAAACACGCCGAAAATCCGATCGACTGGTGGCCTTGGTGCGACGAAGCCCTAGAAGCGGCCCGAAGCGAAAACAAACCGATTTTCCTGTCAATTGGCTACTCTAGCTGCCACTGGTGTACGGTGATGGAAGGGGAAGCATTTTCCGATCGCGCGATCGCCCAATACATGAATTCGCATTTTATACCGATAAAAGTCGATCGCGAAGAACGCCCGGATATCGACAGCATTTATATGCAAACCTTGCAAATGATGACCGGTCAAGGCGGTTGGCCGCTCAACGTTTTTCTCACTCCCGACGAGCGAGTTCCCTTCTACGGAGGCACTTATTTCCCCGTAGAACCGCGCTACGGACGGCCGGGATTTTTAGAAGTTTTGCAAGCAATTCGCCGCTTTTACGATACAGAAAAAGGCAAAGTAGAAGCCTTCAAAGCAGAGATTTTAGGCAACCTCCAACAGTCGGCAGCGCTGTCAGGAGTAACCGCCGAATTAAATCGCGAACTCTTCCAAAAAGGCTTAGAACTAAACACCGGAATTATTGCGGGCAGCAACCCCGGCCCCAGTTTTCCGATGATACCTTATGCTGAGCTAGCACTGCGGGGAACGCGATTTAATTTTGAGTCAAAATACGACAGCAAACAAGTCTGCACTCAGCGCGGATTAGACTTAGCATTGGGCGGCATTTACGACCACGTAGGAGGCGGATTTCACCGCTATA
Organism: Microcoleus sp. D2_18a_D3; assembly: GCF_036702455.1. NCBI lineage: Bacteria > Bacillati > Cyanobacteriota > Cyanophyceae > Oscillatoriales > Microcoleaceae > Microcoleus > Microcoleus sp. D2_18a_D3. Next base: position 23,005 of record NZ_JAUBTK010000020.1, on the reverse strand, counting down.
CGGTTGATGCGACTTGGACTGTGCCACACTTTGAAAAAATGCTCTACGACAACGGTCAAATTGTTGAGTATTTAGCAAATTTGTGGAGCGCGGGAATACAAGAACCCGCTTTTGAAACTGCGATCGCGGGGACAGTAGAATGGTTGAAGCGAGAAATGATTGCGCCGACAGGTTATTTTTATGCTGCACAGGATGCTGACAGCTTTAACACTTCGGAAGAAGTTGAACCGGAAGAAGGAGCATTTTATGTCTGGACTTATGCCGAACTGGAACAACTATTAACTGCTGAGGAATTGGCGGAAATTAAAGCACAGTTTACTGTTAGTCGTAGCGGCAATTTTGAAGGCAAGAATGTCTTGCAGCGCCGCCATCCGGGAAAACTGAGCAAGACGGTAGAAACGGCTTTGGCTAAACTCTTTCAAGTTCGCTACGGTGGCAATCCCGATACTGTAAAAACCTTTCCGCCAGCCCGCAACAATCAAGAAGCTAAAAACGACAGTTGGCCGGGTAGAATTCCCGCAGTTACTGACACGAAAATGATTGCGGCTTGGAATAGCTTAATGATTTCGGGATTGGCCCGCGCTGCGGCTGTTTTTGGAAATTTGGAATATCTGGAATTAGCTGTGAAAGCGGCTAATTTTATTTTAGACAATCAGTGGACGGATGGGCGGTTTCAGCGGTTGAATTATGACGGACAATCTGCTGTTACCGCGCAGTCGGAAGATTATGCTTTGTTTGTGAAAGCTTTGTTGGATTTGCATCAAGCGAGTTTGACTTTAAGCAACGGGGAAGAGGCAAAACAGTTGCCGAATTCTCAGTTTTGGTTGGAGAAAGCTGGGCAGGTGCAAGAAGAGTTTGATGAGTTTTTGTGGAGCGTGGAATTGGGAGGATATTACAATACTGCTAAGGATGCTAGCGGAGATTTGTTGGTGCGGGAACGCAGCTATATAGACAATGCAACTCCGGCGGCGAATGGAATTGCGATCGCATCTTTGGTTCGCCTCGCGCTGTTGGGCCCGAATTTGGAATATCTCGATCGCGCGGAGCAAGGTTTGCAAGCTTTCAGCAGTATTGTACAAGATGCTCCGCAAGCTTGTCCGAGTCTACTTTCGGCGCTCGACTGGTATCAGCATTCTACCCTGATTCGCACGACTCCCGATCGAATTGCTGGGTTGATTTCGCAGTATTATCCGACTGCTGTCTGTCAGATTGAGGCTGATTTGCCTGAAGGTGTTATCGGGTTAGTTTGCGAGTGTTTAACTTGCAAGGAACCTGCGAAAAGTCAAGAGCGACTGTTGGAGGAAATTTTGCAAAGTCAAACGCGAGTTTAGCACCAATACTGTCTATATTATTGAACCGCGAAGACACCAAGGACGCGAAGGAAGAAGGAGGAAGCAGAAGGAAGAAGTAGATTATCTTCTACCGGGAAGGAATCGCATCTTCAGTCTGCCCCTCAATCTTCCAAAGAATCTCAGTGGCTTCAGCCCGCTTGAGTCTCAACAAATGCAAATACTTTCCGGCGGCACGGCAACTCGAACGCTGTCGCCGACTTGGTGTCGCTGCAAGTCATCTCTGTGCAAGTTTTGTCGGCGAAGGGCGATCGAACTTTTATCAGTCAACCGCACCGTATAGCGCGTATCAGTGCCAATATAAATAGCCTCTTCTACTATTCCCGGCCAACTATTTTCAACATCATAATTAGCCGGATAAATAGCAGCTTTTTCTGGCCGCAACACCAGGGTAACAACTTTCCCAGGGGGGATATCTTCGGCTGTTGCAACTAACACCGCTAACTGCTGGTCAACCAACACGATTATTTTACCGTTTTGCTTTTCTACTACTCGACCACTTAAAAAATTGCTGTCGCCAATAAAATCAGCAACAAACCGCGTTTTAGGATATTCATAAATATCAACAGGCGTCCCGACTTGTTGCAGTTTTCCTCCATCCATCACTGCAATTCTGTCCGACATCGTTAGTGCTTCTTCCTGATCGTGAGTTACATAAATAAACGTAATTCCCAGTTTTCGCTGCATTTTTTTTAATTCTAATTGCATCTCTTTACGCAATTTTAAATCCAGCGCTCCTAAAGGTTCATCCAACAGCAAAACAGACGGCTGTTTGACTAATGCTCTTGCTAGTGCTACTCGCTGCTGCTGTCCTCCTGACAGTTGGCGGGGATAGCGTTTTCCTACCTCGGTTAACTGTACTAATGCTAAGGCTTCCGCAACGCGATCGCGAATTGTTTTTTGAGGCAAATTCTCCATTTCTAACCCAAAAGCGGCATTTTGTGCTACTGTCATGTGCGGAAATAAAGCATAGTTTTGAAATACCGTATTTACTGGGCGGTGAAAGGGTGGGCGATTTTGCATCGGTTGGCCGTGAATGTAAATTTCGCCTGCTGTGGGAATTTCAAAACCAGCGATCATTCGCAAAGTTGTAGTTTTGCCGCAGCCGGAAGGGCCGAGTAAAGAAAAGAATTCTCGATCGTAAATTTGCAGGTTGATGTTGTCTACAGCTAAGAAATCTTGACTGCGGACACTTTTAAATACTTTGGAAACTTCTAAAACTTCGACAGCGTGCATTCTGTTAGTATGTGTGAGTAATAAAAATCTGAGTTCGAGTCCTGATATCTTGCACCATTCTCAATTAATTGTTTAGGAACGGGCAAGATGCCCGTTCCACAAAACTTAATTTTCTTGTGGAACGGGCATCTTGCCCGTTCTTGACGATGGTGCAACTCCCATGCAAACTTAAAATTTAAGTAAACCCGCCCCGGCACAAACCTGTGTTATATCTACTTTCCCGCCCCTGCTTTAACTTCCGTCCAAGCTCGATCGTACAATGCAGTTGCTTGCCCGACATCCTGCAATAATTTCATTTTGTCAAACACCTCAGCCGGCGGGTAAATTTGAGGATTTTTCAAATCGTTCGGGGCGATTAAACCTCCATCGATTGCTGCTTTGTTGGGCGATCCGAATTGGGTAAAATTGGAAATTTGGGCCCCTACTTCTGGCTGCAAAATAAAGTTAATAAATTTCTCCGCTAACTCTTTCTGGGGCGCATCTTTGGGAATAGCCATGTTGTCAGAAAAAATGATTGTTCCTTCTTTGGGAATAGCGTAACGGAGATTAGGATTTTCTTTCATCACTTGGAAAATATCGCCGCTCCATTCCATCGTCAGATTTACTTCTCCTTGATCCAGCAGATTTTGCCCGGTGTCGGGGACAAACGCTGCAATGATATTGTTACTTTTAATCAGCAAATCGCGGGCTTTGTTAATTTCTTCGGGATTGGTGGTATTTGGATCAAATCCTAAATACATTAAAACTCCTGCAAATGTGTATCTGGCATCGTCTTGCCACGCCACTTTTCCGGTATATTTTGGATCGAACATCGCCGCCCAACTGTTAATTTCTCCCTGGATTGTTTTCGCGTTGTAGCCAATTCCCATCGTTCCCCACTGGTAGGGCAGCGAATATTTGTTCCCCGGGTCAAAAGCTTGATTTATAAACTTAGGTTCTAGGTTTTTTTTGTTGGGAATATTGTTTAAATTCAGCGGCTCAATTAGATTTTCTGCGATCATGATTTTCACCATGTAATCGGCCGGAAATATTAAGTCGTAACCGGGGTTTCCCTGTTTGAGTTTGGCATAGAGTGCGTCGCTGTTCTCGAAAGTGTCGTATTGAATTTTAACATTGTTCTCTTTCTCGAATTGGGCGATCGCTTCTGGGGCGATATAACTGGCATAATTGTAAATGCTGAGCACTTGTTGGTTGCCACCTGTGGGGCTACAGCCGAAAGCCACCGTTGCGCTCATCACAAACAAAAGTAGGAAAGTCAGCAGGCGTTTCATAGGTTGTGTTAGTTGCAGACCAAAATAATTATGACACAGAAAGCAATTTTTTTAACTTTTCTGAACTTTTAACGATGATACAACCAGCAACAATGAAGCCAACAACATCAAAGTTGAAATGGCATTAATCGCGGGCGTCACTGAAAATTTTATCAGGCCATAAACAAATAATGGCAGCGTCATCGAACCGACACCTGTGGTAAAAAATGTCACGACAAAATCGTCTAGCGACAGAGTAAAAGCCAGCAGTGCCGCGCTAAAAATAGCGGGCCAAATCAGAGGGAGAGTGATGCGCCAAAAAGCCCGCCATTCGTTAGCGCCTAAGTCAAAAGCTGCTTGCTCTAATTGAGGGTCTAGTTCCGCCAAACGCGCCCTGACAGTAATAGTCACAAAGGAAATATTAAAGACAATGTGACCGATAATTACGGTAGGTAAGCCGAGATTGAGGCGAATTCCCGTGAGATTTTCTACGATCCGAAATACTAGGGTAAAGAAAACTAGCAGCGAAATGCCGATCGTAATTTCGGGCATAATAATCGGCAAAAACAGTAAAGCTTCTACTGCTTTGCGCCCCGGAAAATGAAAGCGTTCCAGTGCTAACGCGAGCATTGTACCAAAAATTGTCGCTAACACAGTCGAAAGAGCTGCAATTAGCAAGCTGTTGTTGAGTGCAGTCAAGATTCCGGCGCTGCTACTCGTAGCAATCGTCGCGCCTGCATTGCTAAACAAACTGCGGTACCAATCGAGGGTAAAGCCACGCCAAACGGCATTGAATCTGGAGGCGTTAAAGGAGTAAATAATTAAGATGAGAATTGGCAAGTAAAGAAAGGCAAATGCTAGTACAGCTTGTACCCAAAGCCACTTTTTGCCGATCGCCCGCACGAGTATATCTAGTTTAGTCATTAGTCAAAAATAGGTTCGCCTGTAGGGGCGGGTTTTACAGACAATCTGTGCCTAAGACAAATAATCTCATAAACCCGCCCCCACCCAACTGTAAATCTCAATCTACCTGTTTAAGTTTCGTCAGACACGCGGAAGTAAATTAACACCGGAATCAATATGATTACCGTCAACAGCATAGAAAGCGCAGATCCAAAAGGCCAGTCGCGGGCTTTCATAAACTGATTTTGAATCAAATTTCCCACCATAACTGTTTTAGAACCGCCCAATATATCCGGTGTGATGAAAGCGCCGACTGCGGGAACAAAAACTAAAATAGATCCTGCAACAATACCGCGAGTTGTTAATGGTAAAAATACGCGCCAGAAAGTGCGAATATCATTTGCCCCTAAATCTTGAGCGGCTTCTACCAATGAAAAATTGAAGCGTTCTATGCTAGAATATAAAGGCAGAACCATGAAAGGTAAATAGCCGTAAATAAGACCGATCGCCACAGCGAAAGGCGTAAAAAGCAAATTTAACGGTTCGCTAATAATTTGCAGGCTTTGCAAGGCTGTGTTAACTACTCCTTCGCTACGCAAGAGTATGATCCAGGCGTAGGTTCTCACTAAAAAATTAGTCCAAAATGGAATAATTACCAGCAAAAGCAAAGCATTTCGCCAGCGAGGAGAACGGGTGGCGATGAAGAATGCCAGGGGATAGCCAACTAACAAGCAAGCGGCAGTTGTTAGAAAAGCCAGCCAGAGCGATCGCCCAATTACTCCTAAGAAAAGTCCACTGAACAAACGCTGGTAGTTGCTGAGAGTAAATATCCAAGTAACACCGCCGTAAGTACCGCGTTCTAAGAAACTGTACAACAGTACAATTAGCACGGGCAAAATGAAGAAAACGACCAGCCATGCGGTAGCGGGAAATAAGAGCAGCAACAGGTTAGTTTGCTGCCGGTTTTTGACACCCATTATTCACTCAAGCCAAATTTAGCACATAATCCCACACATTTTATATCAAATCCGCATTTTATGAATTATGTCATCATGAATAAATTATCAAGAGGTACGCAATGTCAGCAGAATCGTCAACCCCCAAAATAGTCGTCGTCGGTGCAGGATGGGCCGGTTTAGGCGCTACCTATCACCTAGCCCAGCAAGGCTATGACGTAACTTTGTTAGAAGCAGGCCCTCATCCGGGTGGCTTAGTTGCAGGGTGGAAAACCGCCGGCGGGCGTTCCGTAGAAGCAGGCATTCATGGCTTCTGGTATCCCTACAAAAACATCTTTTCCTTAGTCAAGGAATTAGGACTCGATCCCTTCACACCTTGGACTCGTTCTTGTCAGTATTCACCGGCGGGATTGGAAGTAGAATCGCCGATTTTTCAGGACGAACCGCGCCTTCCTACACCGTTAGGAACCTTTCTTTACACCAGATTTAAAAGGCTGCCATTAGTCGATCGGCTTTCAGCCTTGCCCTTACTCTACGCCGTCCTAGATTTCGACAATTCCGACGAAGCTTGGCGCAGGTACGATCGCGTCACAGCCCGCGAACTCTTCAAACAGTTTGGCGTTTCTGCAAGACTGTACCGCGATGCTTTTGAACCCATGTTATTAGTAGGTTTATTTGCACCAGGAGAACAATGTTCTGCCGCCGCCGCTTTGGGAATGCTTTATTATTTCATCTTAGCACACCAACCGGATTTTGATGTAGTTTGGTGTCGCGGAACTGTGGGAGAAAAAATCTTTCGCCCCTGGGTCGATCGCCTGGAAAAACTCGGTGCAAAAGTATTGACAAAGCAGCGAGTTACTGATTTAACAGTGGACAGCAACAACCGAGCCACAGGCGTTGTTTGCGGCGCAGAAACCTTCGAGGCAGATGCAGTTATTTTTGCAGTTGGTGTCACGGGAATGCAAAAAATTATCAGCAGCAGCCCAGCTTTGCAAAGCCGCCAAGAGTTTCGGGACGCAATGAACTTGGGTGCAGTTGACGTGTTAGCTATTCGCCTGTGGTTTGACCGAAAAATTGACATTCCCCTGCCTTCTAATGCCTGTTTTGGATTTAGTTCAACTACAGGTTGGACGTTTTTTGATTTGAATGCTTTGCACGACGAATTTCGAGACGAACCGGGAACAGTTGTGGAAGCTGACTTTTATCACGCAAATCAATTAATTCCCCTGAAAGATGAGGAAATAGTTTCCTTAGTTCAGCGGGATTTAGCGACTTGCATTCCGGCTTTTCGGGAGGCAAAAGTAATTGACAGCAGCGCGATTCGGCTGTCGCGGGCGGTGACGCATTTTGCCCCTGGCAGCTATCAGTATTTGTTGCCTGCCGTAACAAGTTATGATAATGTATTGATGAGCGGCGATTGGGTTGTGACCCGTCACGGTTCTTGGTCGCAGGAAAAGGCTTATGTTACTGGTTTGGAAGCGGCAAATTTGGTAATTTCGCGTTTCGGAATCGGAAACAAAGCGGCAATTATTCCCGTGGAAGCTGACGAACCGCACATTCAAATCGGGAGAAAGATTAATCAGTTTACTCGCAGTTTGACTAAAACTTTCATTCCCGATTTTTGGCTGCCATAAGAAGAAGGAAATTCTGCAACGGATGCGGTAACGCATTTAAGGGATGTCAGGAAGAAGGGGGATTCCCGTCTGGTTAGCTAAGAGGCCGATCGCACTAAAATGACTGTACAGTCGCACCCGCGCGCCACAGCTTCCGGGATATTCCCGTGAATCACCTGCTTCAGCAGCCCTTCGCGGCTCGCTCCCAGGACGATCGCATCGCACTGATCGTTCTGAGCCAAATCAATTAAAGCATCAGAAACCGATTTAGCGCAAACCGAAGTCGCTATTATCGAACAGCTAACCCGGCGCTTGATAAACTCCGCTGCTTGCTTTAATTCTCCGCGATCGGGTTCTGCAACAGAAGGCTGATGAACCTGACACAATTTAATCTCCGGTACAGCACTCGCAGCCACCAAAGCAGGTAGCAGCCGCAAAGCCGCAGCTTGCTTGTAACTGCCGCGAATAGGTACCAACCAGCGGTGCAAACCCATCAGCGTGTACAGCCCCAATTCTGGCCCTGGAATGTCTGAATTCGATGGGGAAAGTTCAGTCTCTGGAGTCGCTGAGGAATCTGAGGATATGGCCAATGCGGGATTATCTGCGCCGTCAACTTTTTCTGGATTTAACTCCCATTCTATAGACGTATATTTCCGCCCGCTGAAAGTGGCAGAAAACTCATTTTTCTTGCGTTTTGCTAATAGTTTTTCGCTCCACTTCACCAAAATAACCTCGCAGCCTGCTTGCCGAATTACGGTATCCACCACATCGCCAAAAATGCGTCCTTTTGTGGAAAATTCGCCTTGCCAGCCCATCAAAATTGAATCGATATGTCGCTCCTTTATTGTCTCCAAAATCGCGTTAGGCACGTCGTGAGCTACCCGTATTTGGGTGTGTACCGGCAAGTTCCAATTGCGAATTATTCGCTCGGCTTGTTGTAGCAGGCGGCGGCTTTTGGTTGTCCGCACTGCGCTTTCTGAGGGGGAACTGTTGCGCGGTACTATGATGATTTGCAGGCATTCTAATTCGTAATTGCGATCGCGCGCAATCGCCGCGGCCAGCCGCAGCAAAGCGGGTGCTGTTTGGGGATTGGAAAGCGGCACTAATAACCGGCCGTTTCCGACTTGCGGAGCCCTGGTTTGATAGACAACATAGGAAGGTTCTGGATGCGGGCCCTGGGTTGTTTCTCCGCTGAGGCGATCGGATTCAACTCGGATAATGTCGCTGCGGGTAATAATTCCCACCAAACGCCGGCCTTCTACGACTGGCAAACGGCTGATATTGTAGTTGTTGAGCCTGTACAATACCTCGCTTAAAGTATCCTTTGCTTTGACTGCGATCGGCTGTACAGTCATAAATTCTTTGAGCAGGGAGTTGCCGGACAAATGGCGCTCGCTGGCATTTGCCAAATCGGTTTGAGTGACAATTCCTACTAATTTGCCATTTTCAACTACTGGAAAGCCTCGGTGGTGCGATCGCGAAAATGCCTGCATCACTTCATCGAAAGTCAGCAAACTCGAAAGAGTTTCAACTCGGCGCTGCATCACGTCATCTGCGTACAAGTCGCTCAAAGTATTACTGGCAGCTTTTGCCTTTGTCAGTTGAATGCCGTTAAACTCCAAAAGGCGAGTGTACAGCGAGCCACTCTCTACCTTTTCCGCGACTAAATAAGCAACTACAGAACAGATCATCAAAGGCAGCACTAATTTGAAATCCGCCGTAATTTCAAACACAATTACTACCGAAGTAATCGGCGCTCTAGTAACCGCGCAAAAAAACGCTCCCATTCCCGCCAAAGCGTAAGTTACTGGCGAACCGATACCCAGGACATCTGCCTGCACAATGCCCACCATGTGGCCGAGTGCAGAACCCATAACTAGGGAAGGGGAAAACAATCCTCCCGGAGCCCCAGAAGCAGCGGATATAATTGTTAGAAAAAAGTGTGCGATAAAAGCAATTAAACTCGTTATGCCACTTGCTTCACCCGTCAGCAGAAACTCCCGCAAACCCGTATTATTGCGAAAAGTTTCTGGGAGAACAGCTATTACTGAACCGCAAATAATACCAGCTAGAGCCACTCGCACGGGCAAAGCTAATTTGAGCGATCGCCTGTTAAATTGCAAGCTAGCAATAATCCCTTTAGTGAACAAAGCTCCCAGCAATCCCGCTAAAATTCCTAGCACTATGTAGAAGGGAATTTCCTGAGCCTCAAAACTGCTTTGGTACTCGCGAAGGTTCAAATTTAAACTATCACCGCCCAAAAGCTGCGATACAACTGCACCGATAAATGAAGCGATAATTGCAGTCCCTAAAGTCAATCCCGAAACGTCGTGCAGCAGTTCTTCAACTACAAACAAAACTCCTGCAATGGGAGCGTTAAAACCAGCAGCCAATCCTGCCGCAGCACCGCAAGCAATCAATTGTCGGCGGTAGTCTGGGGAAGTTGGCATCAAGTGACCTATCCAGCCGGCCAAAGATGCTCCTATTTGCACAGTCGGGCCTTGCCTTCCTAAAGTTAAACCGGAACCAACTGCTAAAATAGTCGTCAGAAGCTTGGCGACAGCTACTCTCAAATCTAAGGAAAGATTGACTCCGCCGAGAGCAGCTTTGACGTGAGGAATGCCGCTACCTGCAGTTTCGGGAGCAAAACGCTCAACCAAGAAACCTGTCAGCAACCCGCCAAATAAACCGACAGCCGGAAGCAAGATCCAAGCTGGAATTACTGTCGAGGTAGCAACTCGCCAACTGCCGAGCCATCCGACTCCTGATTTGAGCAAAACCCCAGCGAGTCCTGAAATTAAACCGATCAGACAAGCTTCAAAAATGGCTAGGCGTTTTGGTCGTAAAAAAAGTTGAGATTTAATGACCCTGGAAGGTTCCCTAAATTGTTGAGGGATAGTTATGTACGGCATAAATAGCGTAGATGACCTGAGAATTGTCTGCTCGATCGCACTTTAGCAAAAAATCCTTCTATACTTACCTAAAATCTGCTGTAATTCCGATGCTACCGGATTTGATATCAATCTGCGATTTTTTTACCTTATAGCCTCCACCAGTGTTTTTAAATCCGGCACTTCTAAATCAGGCTGGCCCCTGGCCGGCAGTGTCGCCCCAAACCCTGTTTTTTCGTGTCTGCGATTTACCCAAATCTATCTCGTGACGTGACAGCAATTGTCTCAAGACTAGCAGTATTCCCCTTTCCCCATCTATAGCAATCCTAAATCATTTGTGAATTTCTTACTCCCTCCCCTTGGTAAGGGGAGGGTTGGGGTGGGGTAAAAATTTTACGACTCATTTAGGACTGCTATATCAGAATGCCATAGCAGTCAAAACTCACTCCTGAAAATTGATTAAATTCAAGCATATAGCGGTTCTCAAAAAAGTGAGGTATGCCCTATGCCCACGGAGGCCTATGCCCTATGCCCTATGCCCTATGCCCATGAGTACCTCATCTTTCTGAGAAAGGCTATAGTTCGCTCCGAGTTTACGGTTGATATTCCGCAAAAATTTCAATTTTTCCCACAATGTTTTGATTAAATTGAGCCAATTCTTCGGCGGGAATCCAATATTCTTGGTGTATTGAACTGCCCACATTTTGAACCGGATATTTTTTTAAGAATTCTGCCGCCACCCGAAACCGCGTGACATAGCCGAAATATCCCGATGCTGCATCTCTTGTATTCCAATCTCGCGCGATTTGTATGGCATAGGCTTTGTGAATTACGGGATAAAAAGTAGGCTGAAAGGATAAGCGCGGGGGAAATGCCAGAAAATCGCTTTCTTTAATCAGTTCCATTTCTTTTTTGCCGACGGCTCGGAACAGCGTTACTGTCTCTTGATCTGATATATTGATATTTTTAAACCAAGCTTTCCAACCGTCCCAATTGTGAACTATTTTAGCCAATTCAGCGTAACCGGCGGCGCGGGGATGGGAAACGTCATTTTCGGTAAGTTCTTTATGCCAAATTTCTGAGTTTTGCAGCGGGGTGCAAACATCTAAATAAGGCACATTTAACTCGTTGCAAACTTGGGAAAACTGTTCGGATAAGTTGGCAATCCGCTTTGTGCGATCGGCATCGATAACTGGCGGTGGCCCTACCATTAATACTGGAAATATTTCTTTGGCTGACGTGAGAATACAGCGAGCATTTTCAATTGATTTTTCAACTTCTATGCGATTTTTTTCATTTTCTAGGTAAGTGTCGTTGACGCCAAAGGAAAATACTATTCTGCCGTCGCCATAGTGAGGTAAGCGGCGAGAAATTTCGTTGAACCAACGAGTTTCTATATCGGCACTGGTTTCTCCCCTTATTCCTAAATTGTAGTAGGTAATATCGTGTCCTTGTCCGCAAGCGGCCGCGCAAATCCGTCCTGTCCAACCGAGACATTTGGGATCGCAAGTACCGTTTACAAAAGAATCGCCGATAAAACAAATACGCATATTATGTGTGGGAATTGGGAATTGTTGACTGTTGACTGTTGATTGTTAACTGTTGACTGTTGACTGTTGACTGTTGACTGTTGATTGTTGACTGTTGACTGTTGACTGTTAACTGATGATTGATGACAACTGACAACTGACAACTGACAACTGACAACTGACAACTAACAACTGCCAACTGACAACTGACTACTAACAACTGACAACGGCCAAATGCCAACTGACTTTAATTCTTGCCGATGACGGACAATCCTTCTACAATTAGAGATGGTGTTTGGCAAGAACCGTTCCACTCGGAGTCTCCTCCCAATTCTACCAATTGTTTGAGGACGTTGTAGACATTGCCAGCTACCATTGTGTCTTTGATTCTGCCGACTATTTGACCTTTTTTGACTCGGTAGCCGAGATCGACGTTAATTGAAAAATCGCCGGAAATTCCGGCACTGCCGCCAAGCATTTGATCGACTACAATTCCGTCGTCTAATTTAGCGATTAAATCTATTAGCGAAAGCGAACCTGGTTTAATCAAAACATTGAACAAACTCGGCGTGGGATAGCTGCCCAAACCTGGGCGAAATCCGTTGCCGGTGGTGCCACTGCCCAAGGCTCGACCGGTGGTACGATCGGTATAAAATAGCTGCAACACTCCGCTGTTGATAAAGACGATCGCCCGAGTGGGAGTACCTTCGTCGTCAAAAGGACAGCTATAGGGCCCGATATCCGGCTGCTGCGAGAGGGTGACAAGCGGCGATGTCACTTGTTGGCCTAATCGATCGTTCCAAGGCGAAGCGCCTTCGAGTACCTGTTTGCCGTTCAAAGCCGCACAGACAGTCCCCCACAGCAAATCGGCTGCTTTGGCTGTAAATAGCACCGGCACGCGGCCCGTGGCGGGGGCTACATTGTCTTTCGCCCATTCTAAACGCTGCAAAACCCGCTTGGCGCTGGTGTTTAAGTCGAGGGTACCGCGTTCGGTTTCGCCTGCCCAAATGTTGAGGAAATCTTCGCCCCGCACTAATTCTGCTGATAAGTAACCGCTGAGGGTGGTGTCGGTGTGACTCGAATCCAAGCCTTTGGTGTTCACCAAGCGGGTGCTCTCGATTTCGCAGTCGAGTTCGGCGGTGCAGAGGCTTTCTGGATAGGCTTCGCGGACGATCGCGATCGCCTCTTTGCCCCAGTTTACTAGCTGTTCGGCCGGCACCGACACTCCGCCATCGGGATAAACAACTTTCTCACCGGTGCCGAGTTCGATGGTTTCCGGTTCGTTAAGTTGCGAAAGCGCGATCGCCCTGTCCACCAAAATTTGCAGTTCCACAGGCCCGTAGGCCACCGCCAAACCCGGCCGCCCGTCCCGCCACAGCCGTAGGGCTATGCCTTCTGCTTGGGCGGTTTCTAGCTGTTTGAGGCGGTTTGCTTCAAAAAAGACCGGCCGTGAGAGCGATTGCGATTCCAATACCTCAGCAGCTTCTGCACCTGCTTTGGTGGCTAGTTCTAACAGTTGTTCTGCTGATTGCTGATTGGTCATTGTTCTCGGTGGTTGGTAATGGGCGGTTGGATTTTCGATTTTCGATTTTCGATTTTCGATTAAAGAATTGGCAATAACTTACTGGATATGGGTTGGGAGCACGGGTCTACATTTAAATTCTTTTGGGAAAACTGGTGTAATTGGCGATAACCAGATTTTACAGTCATTGGTCATCAGTCATCAGTTAATAATCTACCGTCATTAGTCGAGAGTTAACAGCTATATTGACTCATAACTAATGACTAATGACTAATAACTAATGACTAATAACTAATGACTAAATAGTTAGTTCGTGCAGCAGCCAAAATCCTGCAAAAGATTCCGATTCGGGATTCGACTGAATTGCTAAGAAATGTACTTTTTTTGCTTGGTTTTTCGCCGCTTCAAATCCTTTCGCTTCTCTCTCAGTTGCTGCGTCTCTGAGATTAGCTAAAATCCAGCGATCGTTAGCTCCCGTATCTAATACCAGCCTAGCGGGTGGGCCGCTCTCAAATTTCAGAAAAGCCAACTCTAAACCCGACATCCAACCTGCCAGGGCGTTCGCTCTCGACGAGTAGATAATTAGTCCCGGAATTTGCGTTTCTGGGGCGAGGCGTGTCATCGGCAGTCCGAAAGCTTCGCCAAATCCGATATCCCACTCGGACATTTCGTCAAAAGCTGCGATCGGCAAACTCACAAACGCCCATTTTTCGCCGATTAAAGCATCCGGCAGCGCAACTGGCGTTTCGGGTACAAATTGAACGCTAGGGTTCACAACCGGTTGATAGCCCGGTTCGGCGGGATAAACGTCTTGCATCCGTTCTTCGAGCCACAGGCTAAGGGCGAGGGTGCGGCGGCTGCAGGCGGCGGGAATGTCCAAATCCTCGCAGGCTTTGGTAATCATGTTCGCCATTTGGCGGCGGAAAAAGCGGATTTTTTCAGGTCGTTTCGGTGCTGCGGCGATCGCATCTTTAATTGCACCCGCCAGCCACAGGGAATTTACGGTAGAACTGGAGCAGAATTGCGAGTAGCGAAAAAGAGATTCGGCCTTGTCGCCTACATTCAGCGGGCTTTCGCAGATCAACACTTCCCATTTTTTTTTCTCTCGCTCGTCTATGATTGGACGGCTGTAAAAGTCGAGTTCCCAAATAGTAGCCATGCCGCGCTGTTAAAAATTAATCCTTTCTCATGTTACCGGACAGCGGGCAAGTTTCTGATTCTGACCATATAAGGCTGATTTTCAATCGCGGGCGATCGCACTTTCCCTCATATTGCCACTTTCCCTTGCAGCTTCCAGTGTAATTTTTGGCAGCAGTGCACAACGGGAAGCATTAGCAACTCCTCGGAGAACTGTCGCGGAGCAATCTCAACACGCGATGTTTGTTAAACTTGTGCCAGCCAGGGAAAACCAACTGTATAGCTTGATTTCATGAGACAAATCATTCTCGAAAAGATTGTTTCCACCTTACAACCTTTAGATTTTGTTCTCGCTTTGTGGCAAGGAGGTTCAGCAGCCCACGGATACACCGACGAGTGGTCAGACCTCGATATTGCGGTTGTGGTTGAAGATAACTGCGTGGAAGAAACCTTTGATATTGTTGAAAAAGCCCTCGCAGAAATTGGCGAAATCGAACTCAAATATCGAGTTCCCGAACCCGCTTGGCACGGTCAATCGCAGTGCTTCTGGCGGCTAAAAGAAGCCCCCCCGTTCTTGCTAATTGATTTTGCCGTTTTTCGGCGCAGCAGCCGCAACGATTTTCTGGAAATAGAAAGACACGGGAAAGTGCCAATAGCCTTTGACAAAGCTAATCTAATTGTACCCCCGCTTTTGGATCAAAACCAGCATTTATCTCAAATGCAAACCCGATTCAACGAAATTAAAATCCGTTTCGATTTGCTGCAACCTCTGGTTAAAAAAGAGATTTATCGCGGACATTTAGTAGATGCGATCGGCAACTATCACAATTGGACGCTTCTACCCTTAGTCGAACTGTTGGGCATGATTTACCGCCCGCACAGATACGACTTTGAACTAAAATACTTCAGCCGAGATTTTCCGCGCGAAATAGTCGATCGCGTCGCACCGCTTTTCTGCATTGCCAACCTTGAAGATTTGGCAGCAAAACAGCAAATAGCTGAGGCTTTTTTTGCAGAAAGTTTACCGCTTGCAGAAGCTAATTTTTACTTTGATAACACCCCAACACTACCGCAATAGGCTCAAACTTTTGTCCCGAAAACGATTAATATAGTAGCATCAACCTTAAAGATTAACATCCCATGACTAAACTCAGCGTTAACATCAACAGAATCGCCCTCCTCAGAAACTCTCGAAACATCGGCATCCCCAGCGTTACCGAAGCCGCAAAAACAGTAATTGCTGCCGGAGCTCATGGCGTTACAGTCCATCCCCGCCCCGACGAAAGGCATATCAAAGCTGCCGATGTTTACGAATTAGCCAAAATGCTAACCGTCGAGTTCAACATCGAAGGAAATCCGTTTCAGCCGCCATTTATGGATATAGTTTGCGACGTAAAACCGGCTCAGTGTACCTTGGTGCCGGACGCTCCCGACGTGCTAACATCGGATAGCGGTTGGAATATTCCCGAAAATCGCGATCGCCTCCTACCAATCATTGAAAAATTAAAAGACAATGGCATCAGAGTCAGCTTGTTTATGGACGCAGATGCTGCTCTCATGCCACTAGCAAAAGAAGTTGGAGCAGACCGAGTAGAACTGTACACAGAACCCTACGCAACTGCTTTTCGCGAAGGTAGAGTAGAATTTGTTTTTCAACAATATGTCTTAGCAGCTCAAGCAGCTCAATCAGCAGGTTTAGGGGTGAATGCTGGACATGATTTAAATTTGCAAAATTTAGCTAAATTTTGCTCGATTCCTGATATACTAGAAGTATCGATCGGTCATGCTTTAATTGCGGAAGCGCTAGAAATGGGCTTGTCCAAAACAGTACAAGCTTACCTAAAGATTCTCGCTTGAAAAAGGAAGAAGGAAGGCACGACAAGGATTTTGACTTCGACCTCATACTCGGATATGCTACGCTCGTTATCCGAGTATGAGGTCGAAAGGATATACGGATTAATTATCGAGTCTCCCACTCTCCCACTCTTCAATCAACCAGAAACAGCGTTGGTCACCAAATAGTTGCTGTTCTGATATTAATATTTGTGGATTTAGTTGTACTTCTGCTTCCAGTGGCTGAAAGCCGAATCCGTGCTGCCGGAAAATCAATTCGACCAACACATCTATGTAGCGTAGCGTCGAGCCGACTCTAGCAAAGTATTGATATCTCTTTCTAGAGTGTTGAAAGCAGTTACCAACTGGATAGTGTTTGAATCATCAACACCACAACGGTAGAATTGGAAGCCATCAGCAATTAACCCTTGGATGACAGTTTCAGGCAGTTGGATGAAGACTTCGTTCGCCTCAACCGGATGGAGTTGTCTTATTCCCGGTAGTGAGGCGAGTCCCGCTGCTAGCTTGGTAGCCATCTGGTTAGCATATGTGGCGTTTCTCAGCCACAAATTATCCGTAATGTAAGCTTCGAGCTGCACCGACAAAAACCACATCTTAGAGATGAGATGTCCACCACGCTTGCAACGGTAGCTGAAAGTCTCCGCCAAGGCTCGATTGAAAAATACTACGGCTTCAGCAGCAATAGCACCATTGTTAGTTGCACCAAGTGACAGCACATCAACCCCAGCTCGCCAGGTAATGTCTGCTGGAGAACAGTTTAGGCTGACCACCGCATTAGCGAAGCGAGTACCGTCCATGTGCAGGCTAAGACTATGGGTCTGAGCAACTTCAGCAATTTTGTGAATTTCATCAGGGCTATAGACCGTTCCAACTTCAGTAGCCTGAGTCAGGCTCACGGCAGTTGGTTGCACCTTACGAGCGATACCAGAACCAGCCTGACCAAGCACTGTTGCCAAGTCAGATGCTTGAATCTTGCCGTCTTCTCCTTGCAGTGTCAGCAACTTGGCACCGCCTGTGTAGAATTCGGTTGCACCACAGGCTTTGAGATTGATATTTGATTCACTGTGGCAGTAAATCGCACCAAACGGGAGACTCATCACAGATAGAGCCAGGGCATTGGCAGCAACATCGGTTACTACTGGAAAAATCGTAACTGCGGTCTCGAATAATTCTGAGAACTTGACTTCTAATCGGGAAGTGTATTCATCCTGACCATAGGGCGCGACCGCACCTTTAGAGGCAGCAACCAACGCTGCCATAATTTCCGGTGCAATATCGGTTACGTTATCGCTACAAAAGTTCATTCCTGTGTGATCTCCCATCGGTATGACATAGTGTGAAGGAAGCCTCCTTAACACTGTACACCTGCTAAACCTATAGCGCCTTATGCTAGGCTTACACTTACAGATAAATTCTATCGATCTTTGAGAGATTTTCTTTAATTACATCGCGGAGCCTCGTAACGACCAAAGATTTATCGAGGTAGGACAACAAAGCACCAGCCTTGGGACCGCGTTCTTTCCCCATAAAAGATAGATAGATAGCCTTGAAAGCAATAGGCTGCGCGATATTTAACTCTTTGGCTGTAGAGAACAAAGTAGTCTGTAACTCTTCACTATCCCAAGTCACTATATTCTCTAAAGTTTCCTTCAACTTTTCAAGATAAAACACCTGCTCTTGATCTAGCTCAAGAGCTTTTTCAGGAACTCTGTCAAAGTAAAGAACCAACTTTTCTTCGTCATCTGCATAGTCTTGTAGCCACTTTTCAGCCACAGCTATCTTTTGGTTTGCGACTTGCCAGTCAAAGTCATTCATAGATTCAGAACTTCGTTTGGCTATCTCATTCTTTATGTCAAGATGTGGGAGTTGAAGGAGCGAAATTATAGTGCTTAATTCAAACGGATGGTAAGCTTTAATTTCCTCATTCAACTGCGAGTAAAAAATAGGCATTAAATCTTTCGTCAGTTGGTTCTTTGCTGAAATAGTCGCCGATAGAGTTTGGTATTTTTCGATCAAACTATCATAGTCTCGAAAAAGGCGGGTGATTGTTTCGTAGTTAGGAGCAAAGTTGATAACTGTTTTTGGCTGAGTACGCAGCATCAAAAAGCGTAAGAGTTCAGGAGGAAATAACTCGGCAATTTCTTTCGCACTTGAACCAACTCCCTTTGATGAACTCATCTTAGTACCATTAACCAGGATAAATTCATAAGGAGAGTGGAAGGGAGGCTTTTTCCCTAAAACCTTATGGCAGATAGCGTTTGCAACCTCTCGCGATCCCCCTTTTTGGGAGTGATCCTTACCTGCCATCTCAAGAGTTACACCTAACAGATCCCACTTGGCAACCCACTCAACCTTCCAAGGCAGCTTACCATTCCCATCAAACGGAGAAATCCAAGCTGAATGTCCGCAACCCTGCACCCAGTTCGTGGCATCTGGCTTACAAGTGTAAAAAACTTCTGAGCTGTTGTAGTTTGTGACTTCAGTTGTTGCGATCTTACCACACTTTTCGCAAATAATTTGAAACGGATACCAGTTATCGGGACGATTTGCCTTACTCACCTCTTTATAAGCTTCTCTTACAAGGTGAGCATTTTTGAGAAAAATATCGATATAAGGGTTCAGTTGCCCAGAGCGATACAAATCGCGCAGGTAGTAAACATCCGGTCTTATTCCCAGATATTCAAAGACTTCCAAAAATTCAGCCATAAAATACTTGGCGTAATCGCTGGCTGTATCTTCTGGAGAAGGTACGTTGCACAACGGGAACCCAAGATAGGGTGAAAACTTATCCTGATCTAGGTATTTAGGAACCGTATCTAGAGCATCGTAATCATCGACACCGTATAAGAATTTAACGGACTTACCTGCGTATTTCAAAGCTCGGTAAATAACATCGTGAATGACCACACCCCGCAAAGAGCCTACGTGAACTCTTCCCGAAGGTGTTTTGGAATCATTGACTACTTGGTAGCCTTGTGCATCCGCAGCTATTTTGTCAGCCCAGAACATAATTTGCAATTTCTCTTAGAATATTTAACATTGTAGCGTTTCACAGACGTATCTGTTCCAAAGGTGGCAAAGAAAAGAATAGATAACTTTGGGGCTGCCAACCCAACTGCCAGCGCTGTGTGCGATACTGTTTGATCAGCCCCCTTAACACAAAAGCCCCGATAACTGCTAGCGTCCATCGCCACTCATCCGGAAAGCCTGCTGTAGCCATAATGAAACCTTATCCGATCAAGTTTCGAGAAAAAGCGGTCGAAGCTTACAAACATGGCAACACATCAATTAGAAAACTAGCTACCAGAGTTGATGTGAGTAAATATTTTGTCGAGCGACTACTAAAGCAGCAGCAAATTACAGGAGACATCCAACCACTACAGAGCGGGTGGAAGTCAGAAAAGTGAATTGACTCGTGCGAGCGCGTGCCATCACTGGTGGCCTGTAATCTAATCTGAACGATACAATGTCGATACTCGGATGTGATATGACTTACTTCTGCCATGCGGCTCTATGCTGCATTTTCTGGCTCCATTAAGAGTTGAAATTCAACTGGATAGTCGAAAACTAACTGGGCTGATAACCACGGATTTGCCTTATACACTTGGTCATAAAAATAATCAAGCAACCAACCTTGTTCTTCATTAGTTCGTAAGTATTTACTAAGGATTTTTCCTCGATTGCTTTGATAAGCTGCCCAATCTGTTAATCCCAGATAATCGAGTTCTTCTAATTCATTTATGATGTTTCGATCTGATTCGAGACATTTCTCATAGTCAAGGTAGTAAAGTCTCCCTTTTTTCGTATGCTCTTGCTTGAGAGCTCCATGATAACGGAGAGCATTGAGCCTCATTTGACCTGCTGTAACGTCGTGGTGTGATACAAGAAGTTTCTCCCAAGTAGCTCTGGGTGCTGCAAGTATATATTTGAAGGCACGATCCAGAATATCCATCAAGATAACTGCCTGAATCAGTGGGCGATCAAATAGCTCATTGCCTAGAGCATCCAACCCTAAATTACTGCCACTATCAGCACGGAACTCTTCATCTGCTCCTTGCATAAAAAATTGATTTTTTTTATTTGGATGAGTCATGGGCTGACTGCCAAGAAAGTGAGTCATATTATGCAAACTGATCAATGCCGCTTGGACTTGATTAGCATCTTGGCTCTCAAATAGATGGCGAATTTCATCGAGTTGATCGGGTACCCAGAATGGCTCTAAAGCGCACAAAGTATGGCTGACTGATTGAGCTGTGTAGGTATTTAAAAGATAGCCAACACTTAGACCCTGCACATCTGTCTGCTCTGGAAAATACTCAGGGATAAAGTAAGGAGAGTGATGAATATTAGTAGCTTTTATTACGTGAGCGCCTGCAAACCGAGTCTTCACAGTACGAACTGGACATTTTGGGTAAAGGATTGAGTTGAGTCGAAATAGTTGGCTAGGATGGTTGATCTTTAAACCTGATTCCATTGAATCTTCGCTAACTACAGCAACAAATCCAGACCAAAGCATAGAATGGTTATGCATGGCTGGAATAGGGGCAATGATTACTGGTTGCCAGATATATTCAAAATACTGCAAGTACACTTGTTTCAGTAGCTCCCAATTGTTGCTTCTGAGAGCTTTGGCATTTTCAGTGCAAGCCAAAGCATCATAAATGCCAGTATTATCCAGAGAAAGATAGTGAGCGGCTTGCTCCAATACTTGCGATATTTTTTCGATAGTTAAGGTTTCTGTACGAGGCGAAAAAAATCCTTGAACTTGCAGATTTTGCAAGTTATTTACCAATCTGACTGCTTCCATTTGGTAGCTAAGAGCCTGACGACGAGAAATTGATAAGTTATGAATTGTTGTTTCTACTTCTATTTGGAAGAGAAGCTTGTGAGTGAAATCTTTTTGGGTGGATTGGTGTTTCATAACTTCAGAATAAACGCAAATGCTTTACAGTAACCATCTTAATAAATTCTAAAAATTAGCTAGGATGTGCAATTATTTCACTAGGCTTTTTATGTTTAATTAAAAGATGTGCAAAAATAGCACACCCTAAGTTTCCCTGTAAGGAGACTCGTGCTTTATCCGCACCCCCAAGATAGGTCGGTGGGCTTCTGTTGTTTAACAAGTGTTAATTTGGAACTAGGGTAAAAATGCTTGGAAAAATTTATGTCAAGTAATTGTAATAATTCTTTACCAATTAAGGCTGGACGGATAGCGAGGTGTATCGCTGATTACAACCAAGCGCTGTGGTTTGCTTCCAAAAACGTCGAGGTCTACTTTAACAGGACTTAGGCAAAAACAGCTTAAAAACACTATTAGTAGCGGTAAGGTGTGCAAGGCACACCCTACAGATAGAGTTTATGCGTAAGTCCTATTTAACCAAGGCGTTATGTTTGGTATATTTCCTGGGAAACAGGGGACAAAGATTAGGGCGTATCAGCTTGCCCCACAACCGTAGTACAATGGCAGCTACGGTCAATATCGCCGGGTAAGTGTCGGTACACTTTTTATATTGAGTAGTTACCTAACGGAACTGTTTGAGTCGATTTATTAGACGCTGCTATCCACGCCCGTTACTAGACGCCAGCTTTTTGCTAATGAGGAAGGGTTAAATAATGTCTAATACTTCAGGTGGAAATTTTAGTAATGAACGATTGAATAAGCTTAGTGTGCTGCACGAAATGGGAATCAACCCCTACCCTTCGTATAGCGAACAAACTGACTATGTAAAGGCAATTATCGATGACGATAAAAAACAAGAAGGACAAACTGTTACTATTGCCGGACGCTTAGTTTTGTGGCATGTGGACGACGCCTTAACTTTGGGGTACATCCAAGATCAGACTGGACAGATTCCGATTTTTTTGCGTCAGGATGTTCTGAAGTCCACGGATGTGTCGGCTGGTAATTTGGGATACTCTCACCTCAATTTGCTTGATGTTGATGATTTTATTCAAGTATCCGGGACTGTGATTAAAAGTCAAGGGGGTGAAACCTCTGTTCTTATCGATACCCTGCGTCTGCTTAGCAAGTCACTCAATCCCCTGCCTAATAACTGGGTATGTTTTTTTAAAAATACAACTGATATTGTGCTAACGATAGAAGACTTTCAAAATCTTATATCTGACAAAATTTTACATCCTCCGGCCTCAAAAATCACTATTTATCCATATCTAATAATTTGGAATAAGCCGAATTTAAATGGAAATTGGAGGGCAAGTGGCTATGTTGAAGTAGATGGAATACTAGAGAATAATAGACTGCGAATAACAGGGTATACGGTCACTTCCCAAGATAAAATTAATGCTAAGGATGAAAGTGACAAGTTCATAGAAATTATTGAACTAGAACTCGAAGACATTATTATTGCATATTTTAATAAATGTCAAGTGCAAATAGCTGAAGTAGTGCAGGTTAGAGCTCCAGGGTAAGGGCGTCTAAATAGGATAGCCAAATCAACGATCGCGCGCAATGGCAAAACCATCACAGACTCCTATGACCGGGAGTGTAAGGGTAAGAATTTGGCGACCGCAGAATGGCCGACGGCGGACGGGCGGGCGGACTACGCTCTGTTTGTGGTGCTACAGGCGATGGCGGTTGTGGAAGCGAAGCGCCACCGCAACGATCGATGTCTCTGGAGCTGTTAAGCCAAGCGCTAAAGAAATAAAATAAAGCTTTAAGTATTGTTATAACCCACATTCCGCACCCCCAACTGGCACATACGCGAATTGAGGGGGTAAAAGTGAATCATCCGAGACAAGAGCGAG